>JAHEJP010000399.1 GCA_024638855.1 Chloroflexota bacterium | reverse complement strand
CATCTCTTTTTCGTGTAGCCCATAAGCTTTGGCCGTTTCCCGGAGGGCTGATTTGGGTCGCAAGGTGCTAACGGTGGCTACCAGCGCGACTTGATCCGGGCCGTAAGTGCGGCGCACGTAAGCCAATACCTCATCTCGCCGCCGGCTGCAGAAGTCGAGATCGATATCGGGTGGGTTAGCCCGGGCTGGGTTTAAGAAGCGCTCGAATAGGAGATCATTGGCGATGGGATCGACGGTGGTAATGCCGGTGCAATAGGCGACCAAGGAGTTGGCGACACTGCCGCGGGTGCTGACCGGCACCTCGATCTGGCGAGCATAGCGGACGATATCAGCCACGATGAGGAAGAGTGGGGCGAAACCAGAGCGAGAAATAGAGGCCAATTCGGTCTGCAAGCGTAAGTGTATGTCACCGGGCACCTGGTCAAATAGGCGTTCCAGCCCTTCCGACGCCGCGGTCGCTAATGCTTGGTCGGCCGTCTGGCCTGGTGGTAGTTTTAATACAGGCCAAATCGGCTGGCCGCCGGGCAAGGCGGGTTGGCAGCGAGCGGCAATTTGCCAGGCCTGATCCAGCGCTTCTGGGAAATCAGTAAAGCGATCGGCTACTTCCTGAGACGATAGCCAGCCCCGGTCGCCGAAATCGCCACTGATTTCCTCCAGGCGACAATTTTGATCGATGGCGTGTAACAGGCGACAATTGGCTTCTTCCTCCGGTTCCAAGTAGTAAATTGGTTGGACGGCCACGGCCGGCAGACCAAAACGGCGACCTAAATCGATGACCTCTTTGACTAAGCTGGCATCTTGAGGTCGGTGAATTTCTAGACTGAGATAGGCGTTTTCGGCGAAAATGCCGCCTAATTTGGCCGCATATCGTTGGGCGGCCGAGAAATCCCCGGCGCGAATGAAACGCTGGATCCAGCCTTTATGCCCGCCGCTTAGGCAGATGAGTCCCTGTTTGTACTCTTTCACTTGATCCCAGCTTAAACCCTGAGCGAGCCGTACCTGGCGATCGGAGGCACCCTGGAGCAGGGACGAGAGCCGGCATAGGGAGCGGTAGCCGGCTGGGCCGGTAGCCAGGAGCACGAGCTGGCCCGGAAGGGCGGAGCCGGTGAAGTTCCCATTTCCGGCCGGTAGGGCCGCCGATAGGGTCAGGCCCAAGATCGGTTGGATATCGCTGGCCTGGCAGGCCTTATCGAACGCGACCGCCCCGTATAAGGCGTTGGTATCGGTTAAGGCCAGGTGACTCATGCCGCCGGCCTTGGCCCGGGCGACCAGGGCAGCAGGCGAGGGCGTGGCGCCCAAGAGCGTATAGTGGGAATGGACTTCTAAATGGGTGAAGGTAGGCGGGATTTGACTCTGCAAGCGGCCTTACTCCCCGATGACGACCGGCCGTAATTCGAGTACATCACCTGCGCCGGCAAAGGACACGATTTCCTGGGTATAGGTATCGTAGAGAACCAGGTCCAGGCTGTATGGGCCAGGCGTTGCCCCAGGCGGAATGGTCAGGTAATAGACGTCACGGATCTTCTGACCTTTTTCCCACCAACTGGTCGGCCGGGAGCCGCCCACGGGCATGCTGTCCTGTTGGGCTATGAGCCAACCGGTCTCATCGGCCAGACGCACCGAGACGGTCCGTTCCGCTTCCGGATTAGTCAGGGCTAACCAATACAAGGTGACCCTTAGTTGCTGGCCCGGCCGAAGGGGCAAGACATCAGCGACCAGAGGCTGGAATAGCCCGTCTTCATCGCGGGCAGCCACTTCAATTCGCTCCAAGTTGATGGCGTCCTCGGCGACCTTGTCGACTGGTAAGGCGGGCAATTGCTCACCGGCCTGGCGGATGAGATAGATGCCGTCAGCTTCCTCGGCCACGATATAGCCGGTATCGGCCACCATGTTGGTGATTTCAGCGTTGAGACTTTCCTTGTCGAAAGGGTAGGGTTCGACCTGGCGATCGAGGAGGAAGTAGTCGATATTTTCTTTACCGATTTTGATCCAGGGATATTGGTAAAGGTCGGCGTGGTCGGTCAGGTGGGGAACGTAGGCCCCCTGGACGGCAACTTTGGCTTCAGGTGGGATGGAACCGATCATCTGGCTTGCCAGATGGTCCCGTTGGCTCACCCGGTATAGTTCGGGCTCAAAACGGCCGCCTAGGGGGGCCGGACTAAAGAGGAAGAAACCAAGCATGGTACAGGCCAAGAGCAAAACCATCGCCCATCGTTCCCAGCGCCGGGGGATGCGTTGCCAACCAACGGCGATGGCCGAGAATAAGACGATCAAGATGGTAGCCGGGTACCACTTGGCTACTTGAATCATGTCTTCGTCGTTGCTTAGGAACAGGATGACCAGATAGGGCACTGTAAAAAGAAGCCAGCGCGGTTCTAGGAAGGGCAAAATCAGGGCTACAGGCAACAAGATACGCAGGATGGCGCTGATCTGGGTGAGGCCGAACATCCGCCTAAATATCAACAGAGGATCGGCCAGAATGTTTGTTCCGATTTCTCCAACGGAATTGCCCAAAAAGTCGAAATAATAAAGCTGGGGGTAATCACCAGCGTCTTTGGCTGTATCAAATATGGGGATGATCCACAGGCTAACGACAATCAACCAGCCGGCGCCTAGGACCATCAAGGCCAGCCCCCATTTCCAGTCCCGCTCGAAGATCAATAAGTAGAGGCCGATCATGAAGACGATGAAGGCGATATCCTCTTTAGCGAGCAATGCAAGGAGTAAGCCCAATAGCATCAGCCAGCGATTGTGTTTGGAGAGGGCGTAGAGGGCCAGAGCCAGGAAGGGTAGGGCAAAAACGATCCGGCGCACCTCAAATAAGGTGACTTCATGTAATGCCGGGTTTAGGAAAAAGACCAATAAGAACCAGGGAGCCAACTCCGGCCGTTTTTCACGGAACATCTTGTAGAGGATCAGGCCGGCAACGGTGACGTTGATGACCTGGACCAAAAAGAGCAACCGCTCGTCGGGCCAGATAAGCAGGAAGGGCGCCGCCAAGGCCATGAGGGGCGAAAAATGATCGCCGAGAATGGAGCGGTACTTGATGGAAGAAAATAAAAATTCGCCGTCCAGAGTGTTCCAGATGGCCTGGCTGAAGCGGGCGAAGTCGTATACTCGGGTGTTGAAGGCATTGTGCTTGAGCACCATCAAGGTGAACATCACGGCCACGAAGATGACGGCCATGATATAAGCGCCACGCTCAATCCATAGGCGCTTAAGTTTCTGATTAAAGGTCATCGCCTGCAATCAATTTCCAGGAATTTCGACGGTTGTCAATAAGACGGTTCGGCCGGCGAAGGCCCGGCCTGTTTCCAGGTAAACCGGTAATCTTTCTCCAGTCTCCAGATCATACCAGCCAGCGTAAAGATCGTACACGCCCGGTGGCAGATTAGCCACAGATAAGTGGATGGTGTCCTCAACAAATTCGCCTTTTTCCCACCAGTTGGTGGGGTAGGTCCAGCCGCGAGGGATGACATCGGCCTGGGCGACGATTTGCCCACTGACCGGGTCGATCAGGTGCAAGAAATTCGTGTACGAAGCGACCATACGGTCCAAGGCCTGCCAGAAGAAGGTGACCGCCAGGGAACCGGACACAACATCCGGCCTAACCAGATTGTACCCTGGCAAGTGAATGGTTTCATCCCAGGTAATCTGGGTCTCATACATGGGATCTGGCCGGTTAAAATTCCTGGGAAAGGCACTATGTTCCAATTGCCCAATAACGGCCGGATGGCCAATTGAGGCAACTGTGCCGCCATCGGCAAGGGATAGAATCACGCTGTAGGCCCCGCTCTCTAAATAAGGGCTGAGTTCCAGGGAGTAGCCAGCGGCAACCATTTCGCCTGCTTGCCAGCGGGAGGTAGGCCAGGTTGGGGCCAGGGATTGGCACTGTTTTTGCCCGATTTTGCCTGCCTCATCAATCAGCGAGATACAAAGATCGTAGTTCTTATCCAATGGAGACGCGCTGGCCCATTCGACCTTTACCTGGATCCGACTTCCCTGCGCGGTCTCCTGGGGAACTATGGAAGCGCTGATGAGACCCAGTTGGCCCTGGCCGGCCGGATCGGCCAACATTTCATGGCGCAAGACAAAGTCCCGGCCTAAGGTCGGATCGGTCCGGTAGACGACGACATCTCCATCTTCGTATAAAGGATCTTGAATTAACCAGGCTTTCCAACCAGCCTCTTCTGCATCGGACAGAAAATCCTTGTCCAGAATTAGGTAACGGATATTGGCCTTAGATAACAAACGCATCTGTTCGGCGATGTTGGCGACGGCTAGGCCGGGCATCTCCGATTTTCCAGATTGGATGCTCTTGAGCAAAGGCACCTGTTCGATGAACTCAAAGGCATCTCCAGCCGGACGCGAGACATGCCCGCCTACAATCGGCTTGCCGTGTTCAGTCTGATAGTACATGTAAGCCTTATCGGATTGGCCACGCAAATCCATGGGGATGCTCAATATGCCGAAGTGGCCCGGTTCATGGGCGAGGCCGGCGTACCAGCCGGGCACTTCCAGGTTGAAAGTGGGGTAGGCGACAATATATTCGGCCAGGATGAGCAACCCAACCAGGGCAACCAGGGCGATTCCCCGGCCCAGGAAGGCGCGGCGGCGCAGCAAGGAAACCGTCCCATAAGCAACTAACACCGAAACGGGAATGCTCAAGATGACGTTGAGGCGATCG
>JAHEJP010000398.1 GCA_024638855.1 Chloroflexota bacterium | reverse complement strand
TCTATTCAACGTGGGCAAATCGCTGCTCGATATGCCTGCTCGATTATGGCTACATCGTCGGATCTCATCAGAGCCGATCAGCTGAAAATGCGACATCAGGCGTCAAGATAAGATCATCTACAGGCGGCGCTGCCAGTGTGGGAAGTGATCTTGCCTATGTATTTAGCTCATTGATATGAAACATGAAGATAGAAAGTCGAATTCCAGAACCGAAGTGGCAATTGTTTGTTGAACCTGAAGACCAACAAGTTGCGGCATTAAGTAAAAAATTGTCGGATTTTAACATCGCCAAAGCGAGGGCTGATCAGGGTTTTGGCTTAGCAATTTTTGCGAATGATCTACAAGAACAACTGGTGGGCGGGATCTATGGATGGCTTTGGGGCTCTTGTTTGGAGATCGACTACCTGTGGGTACATGAAAACTTACAAGGCATGGGATATGGTCAGAAACTGGTGACAGAGTTAGAGCAGGAAGCCAGGGCGCGAGGCTGCAGAACAGCCACCTTAGAAACCTACAGCTTTCAAGCTCCGGCCTTCTATGAATCGCTGGGATATGAGTGTTTTGGCGTCATTAATGGCTACGGCACCGGTTACCAAAAGCATTTTTTCAGGAAAGAACTAAAAGAAGAAATGAACGCGGTTAAACGGCCGCGACCCTGAGTCCAGTCACCTAAATCTTGCACAATGGGGCAGTGCTGTCAAAATAGAGGGCTCGAGAAATTACCGGAGTGACAGATAAACATGAACGAAACCACCAGTTCCTCAGCAAACTTCATCCAGGCCATCATCGACGTGGATAATCGAAATGGGCGCTATGACAAGCGCGTCCACACACGCTTTCCACCTGAACCCAATGGATTTCTACACATCGGACATGCCAAATCGATTTACCTGAATTACGGTCTAGCCGAACAATTTGGAGGCAAATTTAATCTTCGCTTCGACGACACGAACCCACTGAAGGAAGAGCAAGAATACATAGACGCCATCATCGAAGATATCGGCTGGCTTGGAGCAGATTGGGAAGACCGGCTGCTTTTTGCCTCCGACTACTTTGAACAACTCTACGTGTATGCCGTCGACTTGATCAAGAAGGGCCTCGCCTATGTCGACGATTTGAGCGCAGACGAAATAAGGCAATATCGCGGTACGTTAACGGAGCCGGGCAGAAACAGCCCATATCGTGGGCGAACGATTGAGGAAAATCTCGATCTCTTTGAACGGATGAAAGCCGGCGAATTCCCCGACGGCGTGCGCGTTTTAAGAGCCAAGATCGACATGTCTTCGCCCAATATCAATTTTCGCGACCCGATCATGTACCGCATTCTGCATGCCGCCCACCCACGGACCGGAGACGACTGGTGTATTTATCCCATGTACGATTGGGCTCATGGCCAATCGGATTCCATCGAGGGCATCACCCATTCTATCTGCACGCTTGAATTTGAAGACCACCGGCCGCTCTATGATTGGTTTCTCGAAAAGCTTGATATTTACCGGCCCCGGCAGATTGAATTTGCCCGTCTTAAGCTCAATTATACCGTAATGAGCAAGCGTAAATTGCTGAGGTTGGTGAATGCAGGCTATGTCGACGGTTGGGATGATCCGCGAATGCCAACTCTCTCAGCCTTGAGACGGCGCGGTTACCGCCCTGATGCGATTCGCAAATTCACCGAACTCGTCGGCGTAGCCAAGAGCAATAGCGTAGTCGAGTTATCTTACTTGGAACACACCGTACGAGATGATTTGAACCAGTTTGCTCCTAGGGCCATGGCCGTATTGCAGCCAATTCGGGTTACTGTCGAAAATTATCCCGAAAACCAACTGGAGGAATTCGAAGTTCCAAATTACCCACAAGACAAAGAAAATAAAGAAACTCGGGTCGTTCCTTTTTCCAGGGAGCTATTCATCGAACAAGAAGACTTCATGGAAGATCCGCCGAAGAAGTTCTTCCGGTTGGCTCCCGGCCGTGAAGTCAGGCTTTTAGGCGCCTATTACGTCACCTGTAATGAGGTCGTGAAGGATGAAGCCGGCAACGTGGTTGAACTGAGTTGCACCTACGATCCTGAGTCGCGTGGTGGCTCCACACCGGACGGCCGCAAGGTAAAAGGCACAATTCATTGGGTATCGGCGCCCCACGCTGTGCAAGCCGACGTCCGCCTTTATGATACGCTATTTACACAAGAATTCCCGGAAGCTGGGGGGGAAGGTACGGATTTCACGGATTTCATCAATCCCAACTCCCTGCGAATATTGACCGGCTGCCAGCTTGAACCTAGTCTGGCTGATGCTACCGTGGATGATCGCTACCAATTCATGCGGCAAGGGTATTTTTGCTTGGACCCAGTCGATTCATCGCCCGAGCGTTTGGTCTTCAATCGAACGGTCACGCTCCGGGACACCTGGACCAAGATACAGAAAAAAGGGTAAAAAAGTCTATGGCTCATCCCCTAGTTGCACAGTTACAGTTTACTCGCAGTGAGTGGCTTCGAGCCCTCGATGGCTTGACTGACGACGATGCCCGCAGGCGTATCCCACCCATGAATTGTATTAGCTGGATGGTAGGGCATTTAGCCTGGCAGGAAAATCGGTATTGGTTACGAATTCCCCAAGGAAAAGATTTGGCGCCACAACTCGACGATTTAGTTGGCTACGGCCGGCCGGCCAGTATGCCTCCGCTGGAAGATATGTGGTCAGCCTGGCAAACAGTCATGGCTGGCGCGGACATTTACCTGGACGGGTTGAACGAAGAGGATCTAGAGACTCATTACCGGTGGAAAGATCGAACCATCCCTGAATCGACCGGCTCACTGCTTCAACGGGTCATTTATCATTACTGGTTTCATACCGGCGAAGCGATGGCCATCCGCCAGTTACTTGGGCATAGTGACCTGCCAGAATTCGTTGGCAGTTTCCCGAAGGATGCGCACTACCGCGTTCGGTGATCTTTTAACAAAAATGGACTAAGAGCAATTGCGCAAATCTTTTTGAAATGAGCTGTTATCTCGCGAGCGCAATTGTCTAGAAGTAAACTGCTGCTGACAAAGATCATGCCAGAAAAATAAATGGCGGTTTACTCAGACCCGGGTAATATACTCTCCTGAGCGAGTATCGACCCGGATGACGTCCCCGACTTCGACAAAAAGCGGCGTCTTTACCTTTACACCCGTTTCCGTGGTTACTTCTTTCGTCGCCCCCGTCGCCGTATCCCCAGCAACAGCATGCTCCGCCTCGACAACCTCTAAATCGACATTTAACGGCAGATTGTAATCGATCACTTCGTTTTCATAGAGCAGGAGGTCCATCTCCATATTTTCTTTGAGCCATTGGGAATCCTCGCCTATGGTTGCGTGGGCTACATTGGGTTGCTCATAAGTTTGAGTATCCATGAAAACGAAAAACTGGCCGTCGTCATACAAATATTGCACCGATCGTTTATCCAGGCGGATATTCTCAACGCGGTCGCCAGAATTGAAGGTCAATTGCTGATTGGAGCCGGTGCGAACATTTCTCACGCTGACTCGGATGGTGGCCTTGCCCCTGCCAGGCTTATGGTGGGAATATTCCGTCACCTTATAGATTTCGCTATCATACAAAAACGCCGTGCCGCGGCGCAGCTGGTTCACATCAATCATCAGATTTCTCCTGAATATATTTGGAATGTACTCTCTAGAGTAGCGTGAAAGTGTATCATAAAGGATTCGGCCTGTCAGGTGTTGGCACCTGCCTATTGGCACCGGCCGATGTTGGTGCCCACTTTTGTTGGTGCCGGCCGGAGTAGCATGTTAAAATGTCCCTATGGCATCTGTTCCTGCCCCGGTACAACTCTTGTGTCGGCAATGCAGCGCCCCGCTGCCCATTGAACAGGGCACCCAGTACATCGACTGCGAATATTGCGGTACCACTAACTACGTCCACAAAGGCCAAACAGTTTTTCATTACGCAGTCCGGGAAACGGTCCGCGAGAATGAAGCTTTGGCGGCTCTTCGTCGTTGGATGGCCGGCAACCAAACTATCAAAGGGTTGGATAAAGATGCCCAGATCGGGCGTCCAATCTTCGAGCGATTTCCCATGTGGTTCGTTCGCGTTTCGGCAAATGGCAAGGAACAAGTGTATCTGGAGCCGGCCGCGGCCTTGTCCATCAGCGTGCTCAAACAGTTGTCCATACCGGCCGCCGATTTGGAACCGTATGACCACACCTTCGATGGATCGGCCATTTCTGCTACCGTACCTTACAACTCTATGCTCAAGTGGTTAAGAGAAGAACATCAAGTGGAAGCGGTGTCTATCCGCGAAGTTTCATTAGTCCACCTGCCCATTTACGTCATTAAATATAGTTATAAGGATCGCAGTTACACGGCCGTCGTCGACGCGGCGACCAGCGAAGTATTTGCCAATATTTACCCTTCTAAATGGGAAGTGCCTTACCTGGCAATTGGCGCTGCCGCATTCGCCGCCTACTTTTGCGCAGCCTTGATACCCTTGGGCGGTTATTTGTGGAAAGGTGGTAGCGGACTTGGTTTCGGTGCTTTGATTTATGTAGCCGTGGCAGTGGTCCTAGCAATTCCATTCTTCTCAGCCGCGGCGACCATTTCGGCCAAGGTATAGGGGCATGGCAACGCATTCTGAAATACACGGCCTTACCTGCCCGAATTGCAGCGGCGTGGTGCCGGTGCCTGAAGGCGCTCGCATTGTCACCTGTCCTTTTTGCCAGATGCGATCCCT
>JAHEJP010000066.1:3894-17622 GCA_024638855.1 Chloroflexota bacterium | reverse complement strand
AAATATCTCTTCTGCCAGAGCTCTTCCCAGAAAAGCATTGTCCACGCCGAACAATAGATCGGCCAATGGATTGTCCTTCGAGAGAATGGCTTGATTCAAAGCGGAACCAGCGTCACCGGCCGGCAACAGGATAATTCTAACCCCGTTTTCTGTTTCGAATTCTGCCAATATTTCCTCACCAATGGCAAAACTATCATGCGTCATGAGAGTCAGTTCTCTGACCTGCTCCGTTTTTGGCGATCCAGATGGTTCTCTTGAACCGCAAGAAGTTATCATGAACAATAAGATGGGAAAGAAAATTAGATATTTAGGCATATGTCACCTGAACGATCGCTATTGGCATCAAGCCTGAGTCCGCCTGTCAATCAATTGCCACTTTCAGAAACTTCAATGTGCTTGCTCGTCGTGCTATTATCTTGGTGGATACAAAGCAGGAGACCAGATTCGACAAATACGCTGGCTTCGTTTTCGATCATGATATTGCTAATACCCCGGGACGGGCCTACGCTCAAGATTTCATTCGTGAGGGGCCAATGAAGCCCATTGGTTTCCCGAATCTTGACATCACCACCCAATGGGACCAAGGAAACTGTGTCGCCAACTTTTCCCTCGATCACGGTCTCAGAACGAACCAGCCAGGCTCTTTGTCCTGGTTCACGGATTTCGATCCGCCGGCCGGTCAGTTTATCATGGGTTAGCAACAAGATATTGCCGAGTGTTTGATCTAATCGACCGCCAAGTGCTGCTACGATGATGATGTCGTCTTCGTAATTTTCGAAAGCATAAAGCAGTGCCAACTCCAGGTCGGTCTCATCCTTTTCAGAGGGATGGACCGACATCGATACACCGGCCGATTTCAAGTCCATTTGAATATCCCTACCAAGGGAATCCATATCTCCTATAACAATATTGGGAACAAGATTGAGGCGCACGACGTGATGCGCCCCGCCATCGGCCGCAATGATAGCCGACGTCTGGCTTAGGATGGGATCTAGCCAGGACAACTCTGCCAACAGGCCATTGGCAAATATGATGACAGTCATAACTGGGTACCCGGTTCAACTTTGACAATAAGAGTTCGTGTTCTCGAGATCATTATCTTCAGGCCAATTTTTCTCGCCCTTTAGACAAAAACGGTTACCCGGTACCGGGTAACCGTTGATTCTGCTTAACGTGGGCGAGAATTCCCTACGCCGGCATTACCCGGATCAGGTTCACAGGTCAGTGGCGAATGCTGTCCTTTTTTTCCACATTCAGCAGGCCACTCTCTCAGCCAGGCTTTCCCCAGCTCCCTGATTCAAATATCTGATTCCCTTTCATTATAACAAAGTGTCAAGGCCAAACAAATGTGGACAATAGATGTATCATTCTTGGAATCAACCCGATGTATCTCAGAGTGGGTATCGTCTTTTTTTATTCCGCGAACCTTAAAGGAGAGAAGCTGTAATCCAATCTCTGCGCACCTCAACTTTGCTCATTAAAACAAGTTAATTATCATTTGCAAAGTTGGAGCTAACGAAGGACGATTGACAAGCTTTTTTAGAAATTCGGAGGCAGATGAAAATATTCGTTGGAATCATCAGGCAAGTTCGACGCCTTGTGCGATCGATCCGTTTT
Organism: Chloroflexota bacterium; assembly: GCA_024638855.1. Classification (GTDB taxonomy): domain Bacteria; phylum Chloroflexota; class Anaerolineae; order Promineifilales; family Promineifilaceae; genus UBA11865. Next base: position 16,005 of record JAHEJP010000066.1, on the reverse strand, counting down.
GGTTGGTCCCGGTCTAGAATTGCCATCAGGAATAAAATCCGAGCTGTCCGGAAAATTGAGCTGGAATATATCGTTATCCCACTAAGTGGATCGCTGCCAGAAAGAGCAGGTCCTCCACGCAGTTTCATTCAACGCCGCCTTCCCTATCCACCGGAGCCGATGAGCTTGCAGCTATTGAATAGCCGTTTGAAACTCGTAGCCGATGCGAGCAATGTAAAAGGTGTTCTATTTGTCTTGCAAGGAATATCAGGAGGATCGGCAAAGTTTCAGAATCTTAGGCGCACCATCGAGCGATTACAATCTGCAGGTAAGGAATGCATCGTCTATACACCTTATCTGGACATGGGCCATTATTTCGTCGCCAGTGCGGCCGATCGGATTATCGTTCCGCCCAGTGCAACCTTTGATGCGCTCGGACTCCACTCTGAGGCGGTTTTCTTAAAGGACGCTTTAGCAAGAGTTGGAATCGAGGCCGATGTCGTGCAGATTTCCCCTTACAAGAGCGCTTTTGATCCCTTTGATAAATCAGATATCACCCCAGAAATGAAGGAACAACTTAATTGGCTATTGGATGAAAGTTATGATCTATTGACCCTTGGAATGGCGGCTGGTAGGAAGATGGAGCCATCCGAAATAAAGGAGTTGATCGATCAGGCGCCTCTATCGGCTACCAAAGCAAAGGCAGCCGGCTTGGTGGACGATGTCGCCTACGAAGATGCGCTACCCTTTATCCTGGCCGAGGTGCCTGATGATGACGCAGCCCAGAAAATTGAAGATAAACCGGTCGAAGGAAAGAAAAAAGGGACAAAAAAACCAAAGGCGAAATTGATCCCTTGGTCTCAGGCGGCTGGCATGTTAATGGAGCGGCCACGTCGCCAGTATAGTAAATACATTGGCGTTGTCAGTCTTGAAGGCTCCATCATGATGGGACCAAGCCGCAAACCTCCGATTAAATTACCGATCCCGCTTTTCGGGGGCAATACTGCCGGGGAAGAGACCTTATTGCGAACGTTACGCGGCCTTGAAAAGAACAAAAATCTGGCAGCGCTGATCCTTCATGTGGATTCTCCAGGTGGCTCTGCCCTAGCTTCCGACCTTATCTGGCACCAAATCCAGCGAATAGCCACCAAAAAACCAGTTCTCACATACTTGGGTAATGTGGCTGCCTCTGGCGGATATTACGTCGGAGCGGCTGCAAATCATATCATGGCCCAGCCTTTAACTATTACTGGCTCGATTGGCGTAATCACTATGCATCTTAGCACTGCCGGCCTTTACGATAAGCTCAACATCAATCGCGTAACACTTAAGCGCGGCAAAAGATCCATGTTGTTCTCGGACGAACGCCCTCTCAATGAGGAAGAGTATCAGGCGTTATGGGATAATATCGTGACGACTTACGATCAGTTTAAGCAAGTCGTTTCCATTGGACGTGGCATCGATGAGGATAAACTCGATCCCATTTGTGAAGGTCGGGTCTGGACCGGTCGTCAAGCTTTGGAAAAGAATCTCATTGACAGCCTGGGAGATTTTGAAGATGCACTGGAAACAGCGGCTGAATTGGCTGAGTTGCCCAGTAGTGAGGATTATCATATTCCAGTCTACGATGTTTTTTCCCGAGGCAGCCAATATCTATTACCGAAACCATATGAGCCGGCCGAAGAGTTGGTCCAACTGCTCTCGGCCGAACGTATTCGAGATTTGAATGGCAAGCCATTATTATTGATGCCATTTGATATTCGATTCCACTGATTTAACCATCACCCGTACGGATTCATGCTGAAGATCAGATCGCTTTTTAGTCGTGGAGGATAAGAAATGCCGAAGAATGAACAGCTAGGAGGCCAAACGCAAGCGGCAGATTTGAAGGAATTAACTAAGCTTGGGCGAGGGACGACCCAACCGTCAAAGCAACTAGAAACCTTCCCAAATCGCCACCCAGGCCGGGATTATATAGTCACGCTTGTGAGTGATGAGTTTACCTGTGTTTGTCCGGCTACCAACCAGCCTGATTTCGCCGAGATAACAATTCGTTATATTCCTGATCAACGAATAGTCGAATCAAAATCGTTGAAATTATATCTGTGGTCCTACAGAAATGAGGGCGTTTTCCATGAACATGTCACCAACGTGATTTTGGATGATCTGGTAGCTGCCCTGGAACCCCGTTGGTGTGAGGTGATCGCCGATTTTAGCGTTCGCGGTGGCATAGCCATTAGCGTAAGCGCTGAATACAATAAGCCAATGAGTGAAAAATGAATCTAGCGGCTTGATTTATGAGAAGAAAGGTTGATTCAAAGGTCACCTTTCAAGCGAAACTTGCCAATGGTTCCACAAGTAAGCGGCCGGACAATTGAGTATGACTTCAGTTAATAGCGAGATGCAAAAGCCTCAGCCTCTACAGGGTCATATGGACCGGCTTATTTTCAGGTTTATTAAAGCGAAATTGACCGTTCAGTTTGCGTTGGCTCTAACATTGGTTGTCATCATCTTAGCTACGGCTATATCATCGCCAGGTCACGCCGAAAGTAGGTGGCAAGAAGCAGTTGATCCCTTAATCCTCGCGCAAGTCGAAAAAACTGGTGAGGCTGAGTTCATCCTCTTCTTGAACAAACAAGCCGATTTAAGTGAAGCGAAAGAAATCGACGATAAAGTTGCCCGGCGGGAATATGTATACCGGCATCTCCTAGAAGTTGCTAACCAGACACAGCCGGAAATAATCAATATTCTTGAAGACCAGGCCACCGATTATCAGCCATTTTGGATAACGAATATGATTTGGGTGAAAGGAAAAGCGGAACTATTGGCCGACATGGCACTTCGCACCGACATCGCCTATATTCACGCGAATCCATCGATAAAACAGAGTCTGCCCAATCAGAGTTTGACTAGAAATAATCCAACTACTTCTCAAAGTGTCCCCTGGAACATTGAAATGGTCTCCGCTCCTGACGTCTGGGATCAGGGCTTCACTGGACAGGGAGCGGTCGTTGGCGGGCAAGATACAGGGTACGAGTGGAATCACCCTGCTATCATAAGCCAGTATCGTGGTACAACGGGAACTGGCGTCGATCATAACTACAATTGGCATGACGCCATACATGAAAACTCAACCCGTTGCCCGCCCGATTCTAAGTCGCCTTGTGATGGTCACGGGCACGGCACCCATACCATGGGCACGATGGTTGGCGATGATGGTCAGGGAAACCAAATTGGCATGGCTCCAGGCGCAAAGTGGATCGGTTGCCGCAATATGAATGATTACGGAATAGGCTCACCGGTAACATATAGCGAATGTTACCAGTGGTTCATAGCCCCGACAGATTTGGATGGCGCCAACCCCGATCCTTCAAAAGGGCCAGATGTCATTAATAATTCCTGGTCGTGTACAGATAGCGAAGGCTGTTCCGATCCGAATATCTTGTTAACCGTCGTTCAAAATGTTAGAGCGGCGGGTATACTGACAGTCCATTCGGCCGGAAATAGAGGTCCCAATTGTGGCACGGTCGACTTTCCGGCAGCCATCTACGACGATTCATACACTGTAGGGGCAACGACTAGCGCCGACGTCATCTGGTCGGGCAGCAGTCGTGGCCCAGTAATCGTCGATGGTAGCAACCGGCTGAAACCAGATGTTTCAGCCCCAGGCACGAGTATTTTTTCCAGCACCTCTAACGGGGGATATGGATATATGTCGGGAACGAGTATGGCCGGGCCTCACGTTGCCGGACTGGCAGCATTGCTGATTTCGGCTGAACCTCAAGTAGCTGGTAAGGTTGATCTACTTGAAGAAACTATGAATGCCTCTACATTACCAAAATTTAGCTCGCAAAGCTGTGGAGGCATTCAAGGAAATGTTCAACCAAATAATACTTACGGTTATGGTCGAATCGATGCGCTACTTGCTTTGTACCGCTTGGTACCTCCAGATCCGGCAGCCTATTTTCCCACTGTATTGATGGCAAAAGAATCGTCTTAGCCCAGTACATCAGTCAGGATTTTTCATGAACTGTGTTGTAATGGCCGGGGGCAGACCAGAATCACATGAACCACTGTATACCTTGACGAAGGGCGAACTAAAAGCTAGTCTAAAGATCGGCCAAAAAAGCGTCTTGGAATGGGTGATCACCGCTTTGCAGGCGGCACCTAGCATCGAACAGATCCTAGTAGTGGGTTTTAATGAACAAGCCGTCCTGCCCTTTAAGAGGCCGGTAAGGTGGCTCCCGATCTATGACAATCTCGTCGCCAACGGCTTAGCGGCCGTGACGTGGATTCAACAAAACTGGGTTGATGATTGCCATGTCCTTTTTTGTGGCGGAGATATTCCAGCGATAAATGGTGCGATTGTTGAAAGATTTATCGAGAAGTGCCAACCGTTTGATAAGGCCCTCTATTATACAATGGTCCGACAAGAAGACATGGAGCGACGATTTCCGGGCTCTAAGAGGACGTTCGTACGCTTTTCAGATCAAAGCCTGGCTGGAGGTGATATGATCATCGCCCGGCCGGAATTGGCCCAGGAGAATCGCGAATTATTAGACTCGTTGGTCCAAGGAAGGAAACATGCCTGGAAAATCGCCAGGATGATCGGACCGTTAACGCTTATTCGTTTTCTGTTTCGACGACTCAGCATAAAGGAAGCGGAGGAGACGGCAACCCGCCTGTTCGGCCAACCGGTAAAAGTTATCCTATCAAAGGATGCGGAACTAGCAATGGATTTGGATAAACCGGAGCATTTCGCGATTCTTCTTGCAGATTTAGAGCCGATCGTCCAATCTCACCAGTAGAATGACCATTTACTCTGTGTTATACTACCCCCGGTCTGGTTGATGAGGAGGAGAATCAGCTGTGGGTTTTCTTGGCCAAACCTAGCCCCAGGCATTGACTCCCCAAGTCTTATACCTATCGATAGCCGTGTCAGGTGTTCTAACTGTTCTCGAAGATGACGAATTTGTATGACCATACGACTATACTATGAAGACTCCTATTGTCGGACATTCCAAGCAAAGATCATCGATCGTTTTTACATAGACAACCAGCCGGCAATTATCCTAGATCGCACCTGCTTTTATCCAACTTCGGGAGGCCAGCCATTTGATACTGGCGCGATCAACGAAATACCAGTGGTAAATGTCTATATTCGCGAGAACGATTATGAAATCGTACACGTGTTGACAGCCGATGTCACTACCTCTTCGGTTGAAGGTTCAATAAACTGGTCTCGTCGATTTGATCACATGCAGCAACATTCGGGACAGCACATCTTATCACAGGCCTTTGTTCGGACCGCCGGTTGGCCGACGGTCAGCTTTCACCTGGGGACCGACAATTGCACCATAGATTTGGCGACGAAGGGAGTGACAAAGGAACAACTCACCGCGGCTGAGCTGTTGGCGAATGGAATAATTTGGGAGAATCGCACGATTCAAAGCCGGATGGGCGATCAACACGCGGTCGAAGTTTTAGACATTCGGAAAGCACCAGACATAGAGGGCGAGCAATACCGATTAATCGATATTGCTGGTTTTGATTTATGTGCCTGTGGCGGCACCCATGTCTCAAGAACGGGCGAAATTGGCCTGATAAAGATAGTCAAGGTCGAACAACGTGGTCCAAATACTCGACTTGAATTCCATTGTGGACAACGCGCACTGAAAGACTATGGAATCAAGAATGCGATTATAAGTAGGCTTTCAAGTGAGTTGACAACTGGTTTTTTTGAAATCGAACACTCCGTAAACCGGATTCGTGAAGATGCGAAGATCACTCGCCAGCAATTAAAAAAACAGAGTAAGAAGCTTGTCGAATACGAAGCCCAGGAGCTACTTTCTGAGAATGTTGAAAGCGATAAGATCAGGATTATTTGTCAAGTTTTTGCAAACCGCAATCCAGACGAGATAAGAATGTTAGCAAATAAGATTTCTCAGAATGGTAGCGCTGTCGCCCTACTGGGTTTAGCGGGTTCCAAAAGCCTGATCGTTTTTGCTTCTTCTCGAAATCTACCTATCGATGTGGATAAGATATTGAGTCAGACATTGCCTTACCTTGGTGATGCAACAGGAGGAGGTTCGGCAATCTTTGCCCAGGGTGGCGGACCTGAGGTAACACAAAAAGAAATGCAGAAGGTCTTGGACAAAGCTTATGAGTTCGTAAAGAAATCGATGAGTACCAATGGCCATGATAATGAAGCTGATTAGATACTCTGGCCGAAAATGGTCAAATAAAGTGAGAATCTACCGAGAGCTGTTCAGGTGAACAAGTGATCTGAGATGCAGGAAATTGCTGACGGTATCTTTATCGAAACAGAATATGAGGGCGTCAATGTCGGAGCGGTCGTAACCAGCGAAGGTCTGGTTTGTATCGACACGCCGTCTTATCCTCGAGATGCGCGCGACTGGATTATGGGGCTTGAGCGCTTACTCGCAAAACCTGTCCGATTTTTGATTTTGACTGACGCCCATGGCGATAGGATACTCAATACACGCTGGTTCAACGCATCAATCATAGCCCATCAGGCCGTTGCCAAGAAGCTGCTGAGCTATGAAAAACGATACCCCCAATCAATATTGGAAAGCCTTAGCCAGCGCGACCCAAAACAGGGCCGAGAGTTGGCAAATAGTCCTGTAGAACAGGTAGCAATCAGCTTCGATAAGGACTTAACGATCCAAGCCTACAAACAAAAAATTGTAGTGAGGCAGATGCCGGGTCCAACTTCAGGTAATACCTGGGTTTTTGTGCCGGAAAAGGGAGTATTGTTTGCCGGGGATGGAATCGCCAGCGGAACCCCTCCTTTCCTGGCTGATATGAATCTGTGGGCTTGGCTAGATACTCTTAACAACTTCGATGCCCATGAAATGCCGGTAGACGTCATAGTCCCTGGTCGCGGTGAAATCGGCAATGTCAAGCTCATCGACCAAATGCAGGATTTCCTGTCCCATATAAATAACAGTATTGGTAAAATCGTTGAGAATGGGGAAACAAAATCGGCGGTGGCTCGCGTTGCCGATTCGCTAATTGAGGAGTTCCCTCTTGCTTCGCTACCTGAGGAATGGGTGCGTTGCCAATATCTTCAAGGTTTGAACCGCGTTTATGAAAAATTGGCTACAAATGATGAAGTTGCAGAAGTTGAGAAGGTCTCCTCAACGACCGCAGGTTCTACTTAAGAATGAGCCTGGCCATAATGGAGTGATCGAAGATGACATCCACAACGCATACGGCTGCCGAAGCGCTCAAAACCGTACCATTTTTCTCCAATCTCAGCAGGGATGATGTCGGAGCGTTGGCAGATCGCCTGATTATCCGGCGATTTGGGACCAATCAAATCATATTTCATCTAGGTGATCCAGCTGGACTCCTGTACATCATAACAGACGGCAAAATAAAGATATCTCACTCTTCAGCCGATGGTCAAGAAGCTGTCCTAGCAATTTTAGGGGCGGGCGATTTTTTTGGAGAATTGGCTCTGCTAGATGATTCACCTCGCTCGGCTACCGCGGAGGCAATTGAATCAACTGAAACATTGACTTTGCATCGGGATGATTTTTTAAGTTTTTTGGACAACAATCCAGCCTTTGCTCGCCATGTTTTGAATATCTTGGCCCGGAGAATTCGCCACCTAAATAAACAGATTAGCGATATCTTTTTCCTGGATTTGCCAGCTCGTCTAGCTCGAACCCTCTTATGGCTAGGCGAACAACATGGTCGTCCAGGCGAAAAAGGTGTCGTCATCAATTTGTCATTGACACAGACTGATTTGGCCGAAATGACCGGTGCAACCAGGGTCAGTATCAACAAAGCTTTAGGTCGGTTTCGCAGGTCTGGTTGGGTTCTTGTTCAGGGAAGACAATTAACCATCTTGAACCAGGAAGCCCTAGAGCGGCTAATTGAGATTTCGGGTGGTTAATCAACAAGTCTTGCATTTTATATGGTAGGTACCCCTAAGGAGTTAATTCTCTCATGGCTGATCGAGAAGCCCACACCGTCATTGTAGCTGGTTTAACCCGTCACTTCCCACTTTTCGAAGTCGCGCCAGGGGTTAAGATTGCCGTATTCAATATGCTAGGCGATACATACGTGGTCAAAGCAGCCTCTACGGCCCTCGCAGAGCGTCTGAAAGAGGTTCCTGCGGAAGTCCTGGTGACGGCCGAAGCGAAAAGCATACCGCTGATTTATGAGATGAGTGCCCTAATGGGCTTGCCGTACGTGGTACTTAGAAAAACGTATAAGAGCTATATGGGCGAGGCTCTGGTTGCTGAAACCGTATCAATTACAACTGGGAAGAAGCAACAGCTTTTCCTAGATGAGAAAGACCAAAGGCTCATCGAGAATAAACAAGTCGTAATCATTGACGATGTTGTTAGCACCGGCAGCACACTTAAAGGAATGAAAGAATTAATCACCAAGGCTAATGGTCAGATCAGCAAGATTGCCGCTGTTTTTACAGAAGGAGATGCTGATTGGTCTGAGGTAGTTGCTTTGGGTAATCTGCCTGTATTTATTGAATGAAAGCTGCAACTGTCTCCATTTTCCGGCACTTATTTGCCTCTATTGCCGAAGAGATGGGCGTATCCCTTAGCCGCTCGGCTTATAGCCCAAACATCAAAGAACGTTTAGACTTTAGCTGCGCCCTTTTCCTCGGCGATGGACGTCTCCTTGCGCAGGCCGCCCACATCCCAGTCCATCTCGGCGCCATGCCAGCATCAGTACGGGCGGCTATAAAAGTTTGCACGCCCTTTGAACCCGGTGATGTCGTCATTGTCAATGATCCATATTCGGGCGGGACACACTTGCCTGACTTAACCATGATTACACCAGCTTTTCCAAATTCGACAGAAAAAGCGCCGGATTTTTTTGTGGCTAGTCGCGCCCATCACGCGGATATCGGAGGAAGCTCGCCGGGTTCGATGCCGATGGCTCAAGATATTTACCAAGAGGGGCTCATTATTCCACCGTGCAAACTGTTCACTGCCGGTCAAAGAAATGACTCGCTTTGGCGCCTCATTCTCCATAATGTTCGAACACCGACAGAAAGGGAAGGTGATTTAATCGCCCAACTCGCCGCAAATACGACCGGTCTCCAACGACTGGAGCACATGATCTCGAGCTACGGCGTCGATGTTTGCCGGGAGGAAGCTGAATATTTGATTCGTTATGCGGCCCGGTTGACCCGAGCTGCCGTTGATTTAATACCAAACGGTATGTTTACGTTCGTCGACTATTTAGACGATGATGGTCAAGGCTCGGGGCCAGTGCCCATCAGGGTGAAAGTCACGATAGATGGCCAACAGATGACCCTTGATTTCAGAGGCACGGCGCCGGCAGTAGTGGGAAATTTAAATGCCGTTCCGGCAATTGTCGATTCGGCTGCTGTCTACTGTCTGCGTTGCATAGCACTGCACTTAATTGGCTCGGAGCTACCAATGAACGAAGGTGCTTTTGAACCTATAACCGTGCTAACCGAGCCTGGTTCATTGCTCAATCCCCGGTCGCCCCATGCCGTCTCAGCCGGCAATGTCGAAACCTCACAACGGCTTGTGGACGTGATCTTTGGCGCGATAGCGCAAGCCTTGCCAAATGTTGTTCCAGCGGCAAGTCAGGGTACGATGAATAATTTGACTTTTGGTAGTAGAATCGGGGAAGATCCTCCTTCTAATGCCAGAGAAAGTCAAGTCGGGGAAGACCCCAGTAACCGTCCTTTTGCTTCCCCTTTCGCTTATTACGAAACAGTTGGTGGAGGAATTGGCGCTGGGCATGATAGGCATGGCGGCGATGGGATGCATGCTCACATGAGCAACACCCGCAACACACCGGTAGAGGCCCTGGAGTTCGATTATCCAGTACGGGTGCTCGAATATCGCTACCGTGAAGACTCTGGAGGAAATGGATTACATCGTGGAGGGAATGGGCTTATCAGAACGATTGAGTTTTTGATGCCCGTCACAGCAACAATCCTTAGCGAAAGACGTTACACTCGGCCATATGGCCTTATGGGGGGCAAACCAGGTGCAGCCGGTCTGAACAACTTGATTCGAGAAAACGAAACAAGGAAACTGCCTGGGAAAGTCACGCTTGAGTTGCAACGTGGTGATAGATTACAGGTGCTGACGCCGGGCGGAGGGGGTTGGGGGTCGCCTGATGGATGAGCTTGATTCTGAAGCAAAACGAAATTTACATTTAGCAATCGGATCTCACTACAGTCTAGAAGCAAAAGAGCAATGGCGAGATGCGTGCCAGTCAGGTGATGTGGATTGGCAGGCTACAGCAAACCTTGCCTTTCCAGTCGGATTGGCTCCCTTATTCTTTAGTTCGCTAGAAATGGGCGATCCAGAAAGTATTCCATCGAATGTATTGACAACTTTGAAGAATAGCTACTTTGAAACAGCCTCAATTAATACACTTGCATTCCACCATTTGAAAATCATATTGCGTCAATTCGCCCGCAACGATGTACCAATCATGCTTCTTAAAGGTGCAGCATTATTGTTCACCGCCTATGAAAAACTGGCCTTAAGACCCATGGTTGATATTGATCTACTCATAGCCTATGCGAACCTGAATGACACTCTGAAAATCCTAGAAGGTTTGGGTTATTTCACTCAATATCCACTTCCTCTCGAAGACGAGAGCGGACTATTTTGGAATGAACTTATGTTGGGTTCAGACCAAGATGGATCGCTTACCCTTGAGTTACATTGGAGTTTGATAGACAACCCTTATTATACCCAGCGTTTGCCGGTGGAGATGTTGTTTCAGCAGGCACAAACCGCGACTTGGGATTCCATAACAGCCTTGATTCTTTCGCCAGAGGATCAGATTTTACACCTTTGCATTCATAACTTTTACCATCATCTTGGACAATTTCAGCGCGCGGCGGTAGATGTTGCTTTTTTTGTCCAAAAAAACCAATCCAACTTGGAGTGGGAATCGCTGATCAAAACAGCAAAGTCAAACGACATGAGCCTAGCCCTGGCAACAACCCTGCTATCAGCGGCCGAAGATTGGTTCGCTCCCATACCCGATGATGTGCTGGCTACCATGAGAAATGTCCAGCCTAGCAGAAAGGAAACATTTTTTCTCGCCTGCCAACGAAGCGAATTTCTTAAAATCTTCAGAACTTTCGTTACGTTACCGGGAACTCGAATGAAAAGCCAGTTCTTGCTCGGTCAGCTCTCTCCAAGCCCAGATTACATGACCTGGCGTTACGGCACATCTACACATACTTCTAAACCTGTCTTATATACTAGAAGATATCTTAGCGGCCTATTAGGACTGTTTACTGAAATAACAAAACCCATTGAAAAATCAAACAAGCGAAAAAAAACCTGACCATTGAAATTTGAAATAGGTCAGGGTATGCCAAGATTGCGTTTACGATTATCGGCAAAAAACGCTTGTTTTAATGCGTAATGCGTGGCACTTCTATTTTATTTCGTCAGCGCTTTTAGGTGCTTTTTGGCGTCGCCACCGGCTAGTACTCTTGCCATTTGTAGGTGTGGTGATCGATGGTTCTTCCTCTTGATCTTCCAGATAGTATGAGTGGCGATAGTAATAGTATGAGTAGTATCCCTTACTCCGAGGTGAAAGGCGATTCAGCACGACGCCGATAATGTGGGCGTTGCTGGCTGACAATTGTTCAGCCGCTTGGCTTAATTGTGTCCCGCGCGATTTTGATGAATCGACAACCAGTAAAACACTGTCAGAGAGTCTGCTAAGAACCGTTGCATCCGTCACCGCAAGAACGGGAGGGCTATCGATGATAACATAATCGTAATGCTCTTCCAGAGTTTGTAGCGCCACCTCCATCTTTGCCGATCCAAGCATCTCGGACGGATTTGGAGGAATGGGTCCGCTGGTCAAGATATGCAATCCCTCGACTGATGTTTGCTGAATGACGCGTCTTAGTGCTTTTAATGTCTGGTCACTATTGGGATCTAGATTTGCCTCAAGAAGTAGCGTTGTTAACCCACCCCTTTGAGGCAGTCTGAATAACTTATGCTGGACCGGTCTGCGCAGATCAGCGTCTATTACGAGCACATTATTTCCAGCTTGAGCCATCACAACCGACAGATTGGCCACTGTCAGACTTTTGCCTTCAGAGGGGCTGGGACTGGT
>JAHEJP010000066.1:0-3794 GCA_024638855.1 Chloroflexota bacterium | reverse complement strand
TATGCTGGACCGGTCTGCGCAGATCAGCGTCTATTACGAGCACATTATTTCCAGCTTGAGCCATCACAACCGACAGATTGGCCACTGTCAGACTTTTGCCTTCAGAGGGGCTGGGACTGGTAACCAACAATCGAATTTGATTCGGATTATCTACCATTGAGTACTGAATACCTGTGCGTAATACCCGATATGCTTCCGTTGTAGGTGACCTCGGGTGGGAAAGTGCTATGAGTTTGCCCCCATCATCGTCTTCGTTTATTCGAGCTATTCCAGCAAGCGTAGCCATTCCGGTGACCTTGGTGACAGTATCAGGCGACTTGACTGAATCATCTAAATATTCGAGTAAATAGGCTGCCCCGGTCGCAAATGTAAAGCCAATGGCGGCTGCAACGATTACCGTGGTCATTGTCCTGGGGCCGATCGGTATTTGAGGCAAAGCAGCTGGTTCGATGATGGTCAGTGTATTAATTGCACCCTGCTGGGTATTGGAGAGCATAGTAGCATAATTGGTCTGCAAGGTTGTAAGCTTGGCCTGTAATCCTGCGATTTGACTTTGCAGATCCGAGACTTGCCGGGCACTAAATACGCCAGCCAGCTCCTCTTGGTTATGGGCAATTTCGTCTTGTGTTTCAATGATTCTCGTCTCGAGACCATCGAGTTGTTCATTTATGAAGGCCTGGCGCGATTGCTCTTCCTGTTCTGTACTCGTGGGGCTCTGCAAAATTAGCTGGCGGGCTGATTCATTGGCCACGGCCTGCGCACGCTCAGGGCTTGTATCGTTAACCGTTATCTCAATTAACTGAGTCTCAGGAACTGCCCGAACAAGGATTTCGGGCAGCCATGTCAAGCCCAATGCTTCCATCGTTGCCGTTCGAACCGGTTCCCTGGAGGCGATTTCAGCATATGTTTGAGCCAATTGTTGGGTCAGCCAAAATTCTGTGCCAGTTGGATTTGGATTATCGATGGCCCGGCCGATAGTAAGCGTCGTTCTTGCCCGGAAGATGTCCGGCTGCTGACGAGCAACCAGGAAACTAGCCAGGGTCGCAACCAACGTTGCTGATAAGATCAACCACCACCATTTTCTCAGAGGTATGATATATTCTTTTAGTTCCATAAGCTTAATTTAACGCGACCGTGAATGAGTTTGATCTATCCCAACCTGACAAGATTAATGACCATGATAAATTGATCTATCACATACGGCAACTATCCGGCGAATCTCATTCAGTTACACTAAGTTTCATGAGTAATAGTCGTTAACTTCTAGAAGAAAATCCTTTTGCTTTAATGATATTGATCTTGATACAAACAATCTGATTCTTTACCTGTTAATTTACTCAAGCTACCAATTTGTCGTAAATATCATCCAATTGCGTATAAACCTTCCGCCAATCGTACTTTGCCACAACCGAAGCCCAACCATTATTAATTAGCCGGCTGGCTAGTCTGTCATCAGTCATTACACCTACGACCGCCTCGGAAAACTCAATGGGATCATCGGCAAGTAGAATATTCTGTCCATGTTCGGTGGCTATACCTTCTGCACCTATTGTAGTAGAGACAATCGGTATTCCCCACTGCCAAGCCTTCAATATTTTAACTCGCATGCCACCGGCCGCGTGAACTGGAACCACAAATACCTTGCTCTTATCTATTAATGACTCGGGATCAGCTACGAAACCTTTGACTTCTACATGTCCGAATATCGGGGACTCTAGGCTCGACAGTGACTGGACGCTGGGAGGTGGATCCATTCCCGCAACAACGAAATTAACATCTGGTATCTGAGCCATGATTAGAGGTAGTACAGAATTCGCAAACCATAAAACGCCATCCCGGTTGGGTGGCCAAAACATGGTCCCAAGATGAAGAATCTGATTTTGTTTTGTCTGCAAGTTAGTTGGTGGTGCTCCATCCGGTTCTACGCAAATGGGAATAGAACTGATTTTTGATGAGATCAAATCAATCTCACTGCCCAAGAAGAGGTTTAGAAGCGTGTTCTTATCTTGACCAGTAACTGTCAGGATATGATCGAATTTTCGACACAGGTCAGCTTCGTATCTTGCTAAACAGCGGCCTTCTCTTCGCCAGATGAAAGCACTGATTGGTCTCTCATATTTTGCTTGTCGCTCAACAAATTGAAAAAGTGCATTATGCTCATCGAGCAGCAATCGAGGTTTATTATTGGGCTTGCTACACGAAAATGCATATAAGCCATACTGGGCCATTGAAGTCTGATCGGCATGTATCACGTCAAACTGTTTTTCTTGCACGAGGCATTCCAATTGTTTTACCATACCTTTTTGCCAGTCTCGCCTGATAACAGCCGGTTCCCCACTCCAAAGGCTCGATACCATAGCCGAAACATTTTGTGATATCGATCGCTGAATGGGAACAGTTACTACCTCCTCACAGTATTGTTTGAGGTATCCAATATCGGCCGGGTTATCGCTTGGACGTACGAAAGAAATTAGTGTAACCCGATGCCGCTTTGCCAGGTAGCGCAGCATGTAATAGGCGCGTATCTTCGGACCACCGACCAAAGGAAAAGGTAGCACCTGGGTCAAGAAAAGAATGTCTAAAGATTCTGTCTTTGGCAATGAACCGCCGTTCTTATCGGCCTTGAAAAGCTAAGACCTTTGAAACTGTTCGAAGCAAAATAATTGTGTCAATCCACGGGCCGGCACGCTTAAGATAGTACAAATCAAATTCAAGTTTTTCTTGGGCAAGCTCAACAGAATCTCCATAATCTTGGTGGATCTGGGCCCAACCAGAGATCCCAGGACGCAACGAATGGCGGACGCGATAAAAGGGGATCCTTGACGAAAGCTTATCGACAAATTCAGGTCGTTCCGGTCGTGGACCTATCAGGCTCATTTCTCCTTTCAGGACATTAAGAACCTGGGGTAATTCGTCGAGGTGAGTCAAGCGAAGCCAACGCCCAAAAGAAGTAACCCTCTCGTCATCCTCTCTGGTCCAGACAGCCCCACTGTGACGTTCAGCATCTGGCACCATGGACCTGAATTTTATGACTCTAAACACCTTGCCACCTTGTCCAACTCGCCGTTGTTTAAAAAATAAGGGGCCGGGTGATACAATTACATTGACAAAGGCCACTACAGGTATCAGGAATACGAGGAACAGGCTGCCAAATAAGGCGCCAACGATATCGACCACGCGCTTAATCACCAGATACATACGATAGAATGGGCTGTCGGTTTGACCTGCAACCTGTTCAATATCCTGTCTGGCATGCTCAATGGCCACTCTACCCGTCAAGCGTTCATAAATCGTTGCCATCGTTACAATTGGCACGCCCATCTCCCGGCAGTCAAGTATGGCTTCAAAAAGTTGCGGACAGATAGTCTGAGTATGGGTGATGGCAATGACTAGTTCATCAATCTCGAGTGTGTTCACCAGTTGTACGAGTTGGTTACTATCACCAAGTACTGGTAGCCCAGCCACATTGAAACCCTGTAGGCCGGGATCATCATCTATGAATCCAATTAGTTGATGGCCGGTTCCCAGAAATGGATCCACTTTTTCCCCTACATATTTATCGCTTAATACGCTGACCAGATCCAGGCCGCTCGTACCAGCTCCAATCACCAACGACCGTATTTGAAAGGCTGGTTGGGCAAACAGCATGGCATAAAGTAGCCGCCAGCCAACAACGGCGACGACTGCCACGGTAACAAAGATGAAGCCGTAACTTCGGTTCGCAAGAGGTGGCGTAAGCCAGGGAATCGCGACGTATACTATGCCGGTTAAGGTAACTGCAGCGGCAATAGCCC
>JAHEJP010000397.1 GCA_024638855.1 Chloroflexota bacterium | reverse complement strand
TGTTATCCTTTGATCCGGTGGACGATGGCATTAGAATTCGAAAAACTCACTGTTGCGATAGAAGAGATGGTGCGTCTCACCCACCGTCGTGAACGGCAGCGAACAGAACTCCTAGACGCTGCCCTGAAAAAGTTGCAGGATAATGCCACCGCTTGGGATAAGCTTGACGACTGTTTGAATCGGGCCATTCAAAAGGTTGATATAAAGAAATTTCGGGCAGCACGGCTGTTGGAACGAGAAGAACCCTTAGATAGCGCGATAGATCCGCCGCCTCTTCCAGACACGGCTACCATCATCGCCTGTGATGGTTCGCAGATACAGCCGGATCGCCATGCAGCCTACTTATACGCACTGATCAACATCGGGTCTATCGTTTACTTTCATGACCGTGATGAGCCTCCGATTCAATTTACGCTAGCAGAATTGGATTATCCGGGTAAGGATGCGGGGGGAACTGGCTCTGAGCTGGGTTCGCGATTTGCAGATAATAGCGCCTTGGTCGGCATATATAGGGATAAGGCAGAAATCGAGGCTTTAGCCCGTACTTCTTGGGAATACCAGCATGAATCGCGACCACTGCTAGCATTGCTGGACCAACGATTGTTGTACTGGCCGGCCATTGGGCTGGGAGAAGAGAGTGGCATCAAGGAAATGATACTGCATGCCTGGCAAGATGCGATGACCGCCATGAGGCACAACGCCGTGTCGCTGGCAGGTTATATCGTCCGGCCTGGAAAACAGTCGGTCTTAACCGTGTTGGAAACCCTTGATATTCATGAACCGAATTTTGATTTCAATCGCCTCACCAGGCGCGACAGGGATTTCGGCTTGACCGATGCCCAATTATTCAGCCGGATCTTAGCACCTGGCCAACGAAGTAAAGTATTTGTAGATGTCTCCCAACATAATGATGACTTTCGAGAGCGAGATGAGATGAATGAAGTGTGTTTCTTCTATCTCAATCCAAGCCGGGCAGGCAGGCTCATAGCCAGGGTAGATATCCCACGTTGGGTAGCTGAAGATCCAGCGGAAGTAGGCCAGATACATGCACTCATCGTTGACCAATGCCGGATTTTAGGTGACTATCCTTATGTCCTGGCCCGAGCCGACGAAATCGCCGTGGTCGGCCGTCGCGATCAGGAAAATCTGGATCTGATGATCGATAACGCCATGCAAAGATACGGCCTCTCGTCGATGCCAACGGCAAAGCGCAGCAGCAAAGATATCGCCCGGGCCGGCCGCACGCGCCATGGGTTGTAAAGTGCAAGGAACTACACCCTATTGGTACTGTGAAAGAGTCGCTGCCCTTCGAGGTGGAAGTTTAATTGATAAAGCCAAGTCTGGTCAATCCATGGGATGAAAAATAGATGATTCAGGATTTAGAAATTGGTCGCGTGCTGCGGGCCAGTACAGCAGGCTTCGCCATCGGCTGTAGAGTTAGCCAGCTCTCTGGGCCCGGTTTTGGCTCTTTGGTTAAGGCCCAACCTGTAGACGAGCGGGAGTCAATTTACGGCCTCATTTATGATATGCACATCGACGACGACCCGATGGTGCGCCGGCTAGTGATGGTCGAAGCTCCGCGCCAATCGGTGATTGAGGATCAGCGCAATAATCGACTACTGCCACTGGAAATGAGCGTATTGACGGTGGGCTACCGGACTGGTAAAACGATTTACCATGGCCTTCCGCCGCGACCGCCGCTTAATCTGGATCCCATTTATCTTTGCCGAGATCCGGAGGAAGTGCGGGATTTCAGCCAGGAAAGTGGCTATTTAAGATTGATCCTGCGATCGGCAGTCGAGAAAGTGCCTGTTGACCAGTTGTTGGCTGCCCATGTTCGCCAGATCTACCATTTACGAGGAGATGATGTTGATTGGGCCAAAAACACGATTCACGAAATCGTCTCTCTACTGCGTAGCAACTATGAGTTGCTCCTGCCGGCCTTAGAAGCCATCAGCGCAGCGTTACCTGATCTGGACTTGGAAGGCTGGCAGTTTAATCGATGATGTTGGAGGTTGCGAATTAGCGAGCAACAGAGATTATTGGAAGATAAGTCGGTGGAGTTGGCGCAACTGGATAATCTTGGACCAAAAAGCCAGGCCTGGTTGAATGAGATCGGAGTATTCACTCTGGGGGACTTGGAGGAAATTGGTCCGGTTGAGGCTTACCGCCAGATTAAAGCCCGGGGACACAACGCCTCGCTTAATCTGGTATATGGAATTCAAGGGGCGATTATTGGCGCGCCCTGGAATCACTTGCCCCTGGACATGAGGGAGCGATTGCGCCGGGAAGTCAAGGAACTAAACAAAAGGTCACGGAATGAACAGTCCTGATTTGATAGGGTATGTGATTGGTGGCGGATTACGAGAAGGTCTTCACATCCGATTGACTGTGCCAGCCGATAGGGTCCAGGAAGGGAGTTTTGTCGTTTGCGAAGGTGACCGCTTTCGATACTATGGCCTGGTTACCGATTTGCAGTTAGGGGCGACAGATCCACGCTTCGCCGATGAGGAAAGAGACCGGATGCAAACAGCCCTGGCCCGGGAGCTGTTGGGCACGACGATGTTCACCACATTGGCCATGTACCCGACCCTGATCATGGATAAAGGACCAGAATTTGGCACGCCGGAGCGGGCCAGCTGGGAAGAACGGGTGGAACGCAATCAGGAAAACCCTGGGCCAAAACCGGTCAAAACGGTGCCGGCGCACCGGACCGAGGTTCGGCTGGCGGATGAGGCCGATGTGGCCGAGATCTTCGGTAAGGATGGAGCCGGTATGTTCACCATTGGCCGGACTATCGAGCAACAATACCCAGTGCGACTAGATTTGAAGAAATTCGTTCAACGTTCTAGTGGTATCTTTGGGGCCACGGGTACGGGAAAAAGCTTCTTAACCCGGATGGTGCTGGCGGGCCTGATGAGGGAAGATGTGGCCGCCGCGCTGGTATTTGATATGCATAATGAATATGGCTTCGACGATATCGATGCCGACCAGGAAGTCAACGTCAAAGGCCTGCAATCCTTATTTGGCAGCCGGGTTCAGGTAGCTGCTCTGGGCCGGGGCGCCATGGTGCGCGGTCACTCTCCAGATTTTACTTTGGAGCTGGCGCTAAGTGATTTTAATATCGGCGACATTCGATTGCTGGCCGAAACACTCAATCTGACGGATACGGCCGATGTAACTTTGAACGCCTTAGTCCGCTCTTTTGATGAAAAGAGTTGGTTCGCCGAATTCATGAAATTAGAACCTGGAGCAATGGTTATCGATCCAGATAGTGGTAAACAATACCCAGCCCCAAATTCTGTAGCCGCCTGGGCGCGAAACAATAATATCCACGAAAAGGCGGCCGAAGCGCTACACCGCAGGCTGGCTCTCATTCATGACCGGTCATATGTGGTCGAGAAACCGGCCGTCGATGCCGTGGCTGCCATCGTCGACAAATTAGAAAATGGTCGCCACGTCATTTTGAGCTTTGGCGAGTACGATAATGAACTGGATTATTTGCTGGTATCTAATATTCTTACCCGCCGCATTCGCCAGAAGTGGGTTAATAAAACCGAAGCCTATAAAGGTAAGCGGGAGCCAGCTCCCCGGCCTTTACTCATCGCCATCGAAGAAGCCCACAAGTTGCTGAGCCCCCAACTGTCGAGCCAGACGGCCTTTGGCACGATTGCCCGGGAGATGCGAAAGTATTTTGTGACCCTCTTGGTGGTCGACCAGCGCCCTTCGGGCATCGACGACGAAGTGATGTCGCAACTTGGAACCCGAATAACAGGCTGGCTAGGGGATGAGGATGATATTCGAGCCGTTTTAACCGGCCTGGCCGGCCGGGATAAATTGCGGGGGATGCTGGCTCGATTGCAGGAAAAAGAAGAGGTATTGTTGCTAGGTTGGGGGGTTAAAATGCCAATCCCTGTCAAATCGCGCCGTTATGATGACAAATTTTATGCCGAGATCAAGGGGAAGCGAGGGAGTGAACCATCTTCGAATGAGAGTGAGATTCCTCTGGACGAGCTAAACGAAATGTTTGGTCTGAGTTCTTGAACCGGCAATCCACGTAAGGACTAACCTAAGCCAAGGCCCATGAGAACGATATCTCCCACCACTGCCCGCAGGCTGGCCATCAGTTGTCAACGATTAGCGGGAGACCGGCCGTGTGCCGACGAAGCCGGTATCATGACCCTCTTTCGAGAATTAGGCTGCGTACAGATCGATCCGCTGCGAGCCGTGGAACGCACACAGCTGTTGGTTTTATGGAGTAGATTAGGAAAATTTGATCCGGCCGACTTAGAAAAACTGCTTTACCAGGAGCGACGTCTGTTCGAATATTGGGCTCACGCCGCATCCATTGTTTTGACCGATGATTACCCTATTTACCAGTTACATATGCGTGACTGGTTGGTCGGTGATGAAGGCTGGAAGATTCGTTTCCGGGATTGGCTAGAAGAGAATGATGATTTACGCCAATATATCCTCGATGAGCTAATAAAGAATGGCCCTTTGAGCTCACGGGATTTCAAAGATCGGTCCGATAAATCCTGGGAGTCCAGCGGCTGGACTTCAGGGCAAAATGTCAGCCAGATTCTAGGCGGGCTTTGGCGCTTGGGCCAAATCATGATCCATTCACGAAAGGGGTTGACCAAGTTTTATGATCTGACGGCTCGTTGCTTGCCGGATTGGACAACGAAAGAAGAGATAGAGTGGCCTGAGGCCGTTTACCGTTCTGCACAAC
>JAHEJP010000396.1:2298-4760 GCA_024638855.1 Chloroflexota bacterium | reverse complement strand
AAATTCATTGCCATCTTCGACAACATGGTTATTTGTCACGATTCGCCCATCATTGTCGAAAACAAAACCACTACCGCTTCCAAGAGGGAATGCATCATTCCTGCTACTATATACCAGAATATGAACAACAGATGGGTTGACACTTTGGTAGAGTTCAACCAACCTTTGCTCGAGTCCCAGTCCTTCCACCAGGGTTTGACTGAATTGAAGGCTATCAGCCGAGTTATTGGGAGGGACAATTGCTGTGGGCAAAGGTAATGAACCGCCTAGGGTCGATGTTTCTACCGGAGGGGCTTGATTATCTTCGGCTATTGGGTTGAAGGAGCATGCCAATCCAGCTAACAATAGAAAAGCAATAAACAACAAAAACTTATGATGTTTCTTAAATATCGTCAAAATTTACCTCTCATCAATGGACATGATTCCTCGGTTCGAAGGATTAAATCTCTTGTCAGGACGGATTATGAATTGTCTTTTTGCCCAAGGTTGGCCAGCTGTTTGTATAATGCCTGTTCTTCATCGCTTAATTCTTCTGGCACACGAATACGCACCTTTACCAAAAGATCTCCAAATCTATCTGGATCGCGGAGATCGGGCATCCCCTTGCCTTTCAGACGAAAAGTTCGGCCACCTTGGGTACCGGGGGGAATAGAGAGCTTAACCGAGCCACTCAAAGTCGGTACTGTCACTTTGTTGCCCAAAACAGCGTCGACCACATCGATAGACACATCTGTTGTCAAGTTATTGCCGCTGCGCTTATAGCTCTTGTGAGGGACAACTCGGATCACTAAAAATAGATCGCCAGGACCGGCCGGTCCTCCATCACCCTTTCCACTCAGGCGAACTTTGGTTCCGCTTTTGGCGCCTCTTGGTATTCGAGCGGTAAATTGTCCACTGCCATCCCTGGATAATGTGCGCATCGTTCCGTGAAATGCTTCTTCTAACGTGATATCGACTTTATATTCTATGTCCTGTCCTTTCTGAGGAACCTGCTGCCCGTACAGATTACTATAGTCATTGCTTCGAGACCTTCCGCCGCCGCCAAAGATCGATTGGAAGAAATCGCTGAAACCAGAAGAACCTCCAAACAGATCGCCAAAGTCTACGGTGACTTGCTGGTATTGGGACCCAGCTCCTCCTGAACGAGCCCATTGCGAAAAATCAAATCCGCTAGGTTCACCACCCATTTGCTGGTAGCGATGATAACTTCGACCGAGCTGATCATACTTAGCACGATTGCTAGTGTCGCCGAGTACTTCGTAAGCTTCATTGATTTCCTTGAATTTTTCTTCGGCCGCTTTATTGTCAGGGTTCTTATCGGGGTGGAATTTGCGGGCTAGTTGACGATAAGCTCGCTTAATATCCTTTTCGGTCGCACTCTTATCGACTCCCAGAATTGAATAGTAGTTTTTGTACTCCATTATGATGTATTTTACGGGTCGCCGACAAGACGTGTCAAGATGCTCGGACCGTTCTTATGATTTGCTAACAGAATTCACGCTGGGAATATTCTAAGCTTAAAAATTGCCTCCTAAAGGGCATAGTCATCCAAGAGGTAACAGCGGCGAAAATGTCAGATACTAATAGAGGAACATCGGTTTACCCAGGACGTTGTGAACCTTGGGACGATATTGCTCGACATCATATAATTCGTCCACGTCCACTCTCTTTACGCCCATTGCTACCTCGCTTATGGGTATATGGGTATATTTGCCTTCTCGGAGCGAAACCATTCGGCCGCTTTCTCCTTTCACAATGAGATCAACCGCTAGATTGGCATAGTTCAGTGAAACCATAAGATCGAGGGCATCAGGTGCGCCCGAGCGCATCATATAAGAAAGTCTCTGGTAGAGTACGTTTTCTCCGGTCAATCTTTTCAACGCTTCACCAATAATTTCCCCGATGCCGCCCAGTTTTCGATGGCCGTAAGCATCCGCTTCTCCATATTCTAAAACCTTGCCACCGATCATATGCGCGCCCTCGCTAATGGTGACCATGGCATAGTTACTTGGATTGGATTCCTTATCCTGAACCACATAATTGGCAAGGCGTTCGGGATCAAAAGGGACCTCGGAAATAATTGCCCGGTCGACACCAGCTAAATAGGAGCAGACAAGGCTCGTTTGTCCCGAATTTCGCCCAAAAAGCTCCACGATGCCAACGCGTTCATGAGAGCCTGTGCTAGTTCTCAATTGATGAATAATTTGCACCCCACGAGTGACGGCCGTGCTAAAACCAATGCAATAATCGGTCCCGTACACGTCATTATCCATCGTCTTCGGGATAGCGATGACCGGAAATCCTTGCCGGTGTAGCTGCTCACCGAAGCTTAAGGTGTCATCACCTCCGATGGGGATGAGTCGTTCGATCCCAAGATATTCCAAATTGGCCAAAACATGGGGCGTAAAATCTCTCAAACGATCATCTTCAGCTTCAGCAGCAAGATGAGCCGGATCTTTTAA
>JAHEJP010000396.1:0-2198 GCA_024638855.1 Chloroflexota bacterium | reverse complement strand
ACCTAACTTTCAGCATAACTTGGCGCCGGTTGGGCTAGAATACGAGCGATAGGCCGCAGATCCAGCCACCATTGTTTTTTTGGTCGACGCAATTTTTTGTCCATTAATCGTGGAATCTCTTCAAGATCTGTAAAGACGATATGTCCTGCTTGTTGACCGATGCAAGCGCATATTGGTTCAGCTTGTTCGACCTGGGAAACCAAAAATTCTATGCAATCAACCGCTAACCGAGTCGCCATGATTCTATCAAAAGGTGAAGGATTTCCTCCTTGCTGAATATGACCTAAAATGGCCTGACGGACGTCGAAAAGGTCGCCACCTTCTTCCTCAAATAGAGAGCACATAAATTGTGTCGAATAAGTTGTGTTGGCTAGTTCATTACGGATTACCAGGCCGAGGCGTTTTCCTTCCTCAAAACCTCGAACCAATTTGTGAACGTCCTCTACCAGGTCCTCTAGCGTAATACCTTCTTCCGGTAAATATACTCTCTCTGCACCGGTGGCCATAGCGCTCATTAAGGCCAGATAACCACAGTAGCGGCCCATCACCTCCACCACGAAGGCTCGCTGTGAGGCAACGGCCGATTGTTTAATCTTGTCAACTGCCGAAACGATATTGTTCAGAGCAGTATCAGCACCTATGCTCAATTCGGAACCTGGAAGATCGTTGTCTATGGTAGCCGGTAGACAAACGATGGGGATATTGAATGCCGGAAATACATGGCGGCGTGTGTATAGCTCAAGAATCGCCTCATAGCCGGGCCAACCGCCAATCATCAGAAGACCGTCGATCTCATTGTTTTCTAGATTGCGGGCTATGGCGTAAAAATCACTGTCATGAGGAATCGTGCGATTCGTGCCCAATTCGGCGCCACCTTTATGCGCCCAACCGTTGACACTCATCCAGTTAAAATCGCGAAAATCACCTTCAATCAAGCCACGAAAAGCATGATTCACGCCGATGATTTGGTGCCCTTGGTCGATCCCGATTCGTACTGCCGCTCTGGCAGCGGTATTCATGCCTGGAGACGGAGCGCCAGCGTTCATGACAGCGAGCCGCAGGGAACGATGGCCTGGTTTGGGTGGGTGTGGTATAGCCCGAACTAGCGTTCTCACAGTCTGAAAAGCAGCGGCAAAGCTACCGCCTCTGGCTGCCAAAGCCCGATCATAATCATGCGCAGCAATTGCCTGAGCAACCTCGTTTGTTTTTTCCAGACATTCCGCTAGGGGGGTCTGGATGAGTTTGTTTCCCCTCATGCCGATGACTAAAGTGTCTTCCGTATCATGTTTCTCCAAAATCGCAGCGACGGCGGCCGCACCCATGATGGTGCTCAAATTTCGATCAAATGCCGTGGGTGAACCGCCTCGTTGAACGTGTCCCAATATGGTGACTCGGGTATCTTCGCCAAGTTTTTCTTCCAGTACTTGCTTGACATAATCGCTAGAAATTGGGTTGCCATATCTATCACGTGTGCCCTCTGCAATGATGACGACGCTATCCCTGCGGCCCATTTCCCGGCCGTGGCGCAACACATCGCACATCTTGTCTTCCCAATTGTCGACATCGGGCGGGCTTTCAGGAATCAATACCCAATCAGCACCGGTGGCTAGCGCGCCCATAAGCGCCAGATAGCCACAACGCCTGCCCATCACTTCGACCACGAATGATCGCTGGTGACTGGCAGCCGTGCTGGAGATAGCGTCGACTGCTTCGACGATACGGTGCAGAGCCGTATCCGCTCCAATTGTCATATCAGTACCGTGGAAATCGTTGTCGATTGAACCTACCATGCCGACGACCGTGAGACTCTGGAAACGATCAATTTCTGACTGACTAATTCGACCTGAATCGGATAACTCGGCTAGTAATCCGGACCACTCCTGGCGGAATATATGGGCTCCGGTTAGACTGCCGTCACCGCCAATGACGATAAGCCCTTCAATCCCCTTTTCGACCAGGTTATGAGCCGCTTTCAGACGCCCTTCTCGTTCGAAAAATGCTTTGCAGCGAGCCGATCCGATTTCTGTACCCCCTCGCTGCAATATGCCACCAACATCATTCCAGGAAATGGGTCGGATTCGATCGCCGCCATCGACCATGCCCTGATAGCCTTCATAAATGGCAAAAACCTCAAGTCCTCGTTCCAAGGCGATGCGAACAACGGAACGCACAGCGGCATTCATACCCTGGGCATCCCC
>JAHEJP010000395.1:1982-4762 GCA_024638855.1 Chloroflexota bacterium | reverse complement strand
CACCTGCTTCCCCGTTGGCGAGACGAGTCGTTGCCTGCCTATCGGGCCACCATCGAGCATTGGAAGGCAATCGACTTGCCCAATACCTCCGACGAGGTTCTGCTGCAGGGAATACGCGAGCTTGCCGCGGAGGATGCCGTCTACTGGTTTGCGGCCGCGGTGGCCCTCGGGCTAGCTCGTACGTCGGATGCCGCGCTCGACCGCTTTCTGAAGTCAGTGACGACTGGACATGGCAGGCCACTCAGCGCACGCCTCACCAGTGGCTCTTTTCTGCGCGGGTTCCCATCTAAGGCAGCAGAGGCGCAGATCCAATTAGAAGCCATCGCCAGAAAGATCGATAGGTCCGATACACTGCGGGAACAAGTATTAAACACACCGGCTCCACGCCTGCTTGATATGCTAGCCTCCCATTCTGATGGGCGATCCCATTTTGATGGGCGATATCCAGACGGAAAGAGCGTCATCGAAGACCTCAAACAATATCTTGATACGTATGGTCACCAGATCTACAATTTGGACTTCGCTGCCCTCACCCTGGCAGATGATCCCCTGCCCGTTCTGTTGAGCTTAAAAACGGCCGTTGCCCATCCAGAGCGGGACGCCCGCACCCGCCAGGCGGAGCTGGCCCAGGAACGAGATGCACTGGCGGCGCGTACAGAACAATCCCTCAACCCAGTCCAGCGCCCGATTTTCCAGCGTTTGCTTGGCTGGGCACAGCGCTACTCACCTTACCGGGAGGAGGCGCTTTTTTACGTGGGCGCAGCCTGGCCCGCCCTGCGGCGGTTGGCCCTCGAACTGGGCCGGCGGCTCACGGAAGCCGGAACACTCGATGTCCCCGACGATGTCTTCTATCTGAAAAGCGCAGAACTGGCGGCCGCCAGCGCCGCCCGTGCGGAGGGTGTCAGCCGGCCGGAGCTAGCGAAACTCGCCCAGGAACGGCGTACCCTGCGTGAGGCACGTAAGAGACTCACGCCGCCATCTTCGGTTCCGCCAGACGGCCGTATGAAGTTTGGACCAATCGACATGGCCATGTTTGAGCCGAAACCCCGCAGTGTCAGTACAGGCCCCACGTTGAAAGGCTTTGCAGTCAGCCCGGGCCGGATCATCGGGCCAGCCAGCATCATCCGCTCGCCGAAGGATTTTGACAAAATGGCGCCGGATACGATCCTCGTCTGTACAACTACGACGCCGGCCTGGACACCCCTCTTTGCTCAGGCCAAGGGATTGGTCACCGACATCGGAGGCGCACTGGCCCACGGTTCCATCGTGGCCCGGGAGTATGGCATCCCGGCGGTAATGGGCACGGGCGTGGCCACCCAACGTATCGGAAACGGCCAGCGCATCCGGGTCGATGGGAATACCGGCACAGTGACGCTGCTGGACGAAGGCGACGCCGGGGAAAATTGGCCGGAAGATATAGAGCTGTTAGAGACAAGCCCAGCTTTTGGCCTATCGAAAAAAAGGCTCCTCGCCTTGGCTGCCGTGGCAGTTGGGCTCGCTGTCTGGTGGAAGAAGCGCCGGCGAAGAAAGAGCTAGAAGTGACTGTCACCTGAGAGGTGACAGTCACTTGGAAAGCGGGTTTCGCCCCGCCGGTGACTGGTACTTTGGCTTAAAGCTGCACAGTGAGCCGGCTTTCTTCCAAGGGTGGAAAAAAACCGGTAAAATTAGGATCATGGTTTGTCCGCCAGCCCTCTTAACACGGAAATGTTATGCTTGAGGCCGATACAAGTCCAGAAGCCGAAGCAATCCTGAATGATCTATTGCGGGAGGCGCCTGCGTGGCGTAAATTGAGATCTCTGGGTCAGTTGAACGCCATGGCTAAGGCCCTGGCTTTAAGCGGCTTACGTGAGCGCTACCCCCTAGCTGGCGAGGCCGAATTGCAGCGCCGCCTGGCTGACAGAGTGTTGGGAAGGGAGTTGGCGGCAGCTGTTTACGGCCCATACTTGCCAACAGAAGTCGTGGAGGATCCACCAGATGTTGTCTGAACCTGTCGCCGTCACGTTGTTGATTACAGGGATCTTCGAGGAGCTAGAGATAGCCTATGTGATAGGCGGCTCCATGGCCAGTACAGTTTACGGCCGTATCCGTACAACGATGGATGTTGATATTGTGGCCGATTTAAAGATGGATCATGTGATCCCCCTGGTTTCGGCCCTAAAACCCGATTTCTATGTGGATTCAAATTCGGTCGCTGAAGCTGTCCGGAGACGTTCGAGTTGCAACTTCATCCATCTGGCGACGATGTTTAAAGTTGATATTTTTGTGATGAGAGACCGGCCGTTTGATCGCCTGCAGATTGGCCGGCGAACTAAGAAGATTCTCGGCAATGATTCCCACCAAGCCGCATATGTCGCTTCGGCCGAAGACATCATCCTGGCTAAATTGGAGTGGTATCGTCTTGGCGGACAGCAGTCTGAACGCCAGTGGTTGGACATACAGGGAATACTGCAGGTAAGTGGTGATCAGCTCGATCGGCATTACTTGCAGCAAACGGCCGCTGGGTTGGGCGTGGCCAATTTGCTCGAGAAAGCCTTTCAAGACGCTAAAACATAGACAACACTGCCAATTATGGATAACTCATATCTTCTACTCCTGGCCGAACAATATCCCTCCATTCAGGCTGCCGCGACGACCATCGTCGAGTTGGAAGCCAATTTGGAGCTGCCTAAACAGACCGAGCATTTCCTGTCCGACATTCACGGTGAATATGGCGCCTTCCTGCATCTGCTCAAGAATAGCTCTGGCTCGTTGCGGCGGCGGATCGACGAGCTTTTCGGCGA
>JAHEJP010000395.1:0-1882 GCA_024638855.1 Chloroflexota bacterium | reverse complement strand
GTCGCCAGGCTTGATGATTACGAAAGGCAGCTCATGGCCCGGATGCAAAAGGCCATCACCATCATCCAACTCAAACTAGAAGGGCAGATCATCCAACGCCGGCCGCACTACCAGATGGAAGACCGTCTGCTGCTGGACAAGATCGATCATGGGCGGAGCACGGTGACCATCGGCGGGAAAGATTATCAACTGAGCGACCGTTTCTTTCCCACCCTTTCGCCGGAGACCCCCTACGAATTGACCGAGCGCGAGCTGGCCTTGATGGCCCGCTTGAAGGGTTCGTTTTCGGACAGCGCCAGGCTGCAAGCCCACGTGCGCTTCCTTTTCGCCAAGGGCAGTATGTACCTGTCCTATAACGGCAACCTGCTTTATCATGGCTGCATCGCCTTGAATGAAGACGGCTCTTTCGTCGAATTGCACCTCAACGATGCGCGGGTTTCGGGCAAAGCTTATATGGATCGGGTGGAGCGGCTGGCCCGGCAAGGTTACTTCGCTTCCGATGCCGGCCAGCGCCAATACGGTCAGGACGCCATGTGGTACCTGTGGAGCGGCGCGCGCTCACCTCTTTTTGGCAAGGACAAAATGGCGACCTTTGAACGCTACTTCATCGAGGACGAAGTCACCCACAAAGAAGTCCAGAATCCTTACTACAGGCTGCGCGACGATCCGGCCGTGATCGACCGGATCCTGGTCGAATTTGGCCTTGACCCGGCGGCAGGCCTCATCGTCAACGGCCACGTGCCGGTCAAAGTGCACCAAGGGAAGAGCCCGATCATGGCCGGCGGCAAATTATTGGTCATCGACGGTGGGCTGGCCAAGGCCTACCAGAAGGTAACTGGAATCGCCGGCTACACATTGATCTCCAACTCGCGCGGGCTGCTGTTGGCCGAGCACCAACCCTTTGAGTCCATCCAAAAAGCGGTCCAGGATGAAGTGGATCTGGATTCGCGGACAGAGATCATCGCCACTTACCCTAAACGAAAGCGAGTTCACGACACCGACCGCGGCCGGGAGATCCGGAGCCGTATTGAAGGGCTGCGGGCATTGCTTGAAGCCTATCAAAGCGGGTTAGTTAAAGAATCTAAGTGAGCGGGAGCTTAGGTGACAGTCACTGGCGGGGCGAAACCCGCTTGAAGTGACTGTCACCTGGCTCATTCCCAATCATGCCGCCAATGCTCGGCCAGATCAAAACCCACCGGCCATTCAGTCTCTTCGTTCGTGCGGGCCACCGTCAAGTTTGCGCCGGTGAGGTCGGCCTCCCCCAATAGCGCGCCGCGTAGATCGGCCCCTTGTAGATTAGCGCCGATGAGGCAGGCGCCGGTCAGGGCTGCTCTTTGAAGGTTGGCCCCGGTCAGATCGACGCCGACGCAGTTGGCCCTGTGCAAATGAGCCAATTCCAGATCGGCTTCCTGCATAGTGGCCCAGGCCAGTTCGGCCTTGGATAAACGGGTCCGGAATAACCTGGCCCGATCCAAATTCGCTCCCAGCAAATCAACGCCATAAAGGTTCAATTCGGACAAATCAAGTTCGGACAGGTCCACCCCGGCCAAGCGAGTATTTCGGCCGGCCTGGGCGACGATGGCGATGACTTCTTTGCGGCTTAATTCGGCCACTGGTTCACTCCTTTGGGCCTGAATCCCATCATAAACAAAACGGCCGGACCCTGGTTTGAAAAGATCCTCTGGTCTATCTTTTCAAGCTCTGGCCCGGCCGGCAAAATGCAAGACGCGGTCGCTATATAATATTTATCGTGTCCTAAAATCAATACCCTCGCCAATTACGGGGGAATAGAGCTGGGTAAAGGATTGTGAATCCTCCCTAGCCGGGAAACTTCGTTAAAAATTGTAGCCATTAAAATTGGTTCTGGTTTTTCCGGAAGCCA
>JAHEJP010000394.1 GCA_024638855.1 Chloroflexota bacterium | reverse complement strand
TTGGTAGGTTCGCGGCAGCACGGTACCCTGTAAAGCCAGGCCGTTTACCATGGCACAGATCTGGGGTACATCATCAGCTATGGCCGGCCGGATGATTATTGTCTGCCGTTTGCAGGCTCGCTTATCAGATTTTGGAATCATAGCCTTCATGCCGCCATCTCCTCCACACACTGTCCCAGAATAGCTAAGGCTTCCTCAATCTGCTCGGCAGTTACAATGAGGGGCGGGCACAATCGCAGCACATCTTCCCCGGCGCTAATCACCAGCAAACCCTGCTCTCGCGCCGCAGCCACCAGGGGCACTACGGGAAAAGTGAATTGTAGGCCAACCAACAAACCAATCCCACGCACGGCCATCACTTTTTCCGGGTCCAAGGCCAACAACCCCTTCTTCAACAACTCTCCTTTTTGGCGAACTGATGCTAAAAATTCAGGTTGGTTGACCCGGTCGAAAACCACCTGCGCGGCCGTACATACCAGTGGTCCGGCGGCAAAGGTGCTGCCGTGGTCGCCTACGCCCATGACCTGGGCGACCGCTTCCGTCACTAGCGTCGCCCCAATAGGCAAACCACCCGCCAGGGGTTTGGCCAGGGTCATAATGTCGGGGCTGATACCATAAGCCTGATGAGCCCACAAATGCCCGCTCCGACCCAAGCCGCATTGGACTTCGTCAAAAATGAGCAGAGCCTCGTGCTCGTCGCACAAGGAACGTAAACCAGCCAGGAAGGACGGCTCGGCCGCGTGGACGCCCCCCTCCCCTTGCACCGGTTCGACGATCACGGCGCAAGTCTTTTGGCCGATCGCCTCTGCAGCCGAGGCCAGGTCATTGAAGGCAGCAAAGGACACCCCGGGCACCAGCGGCCCAAACGGTTCCCTGTATTTAGCCTTGTATGTAACCGCCAAGGCACCCATGGTCCGGCCGTGAAAGCTGGCGCTGAAGGCCACGATCTGATTCTTGTTACCATTCTCCTGCCCCTTGTAGGCATATTTCCGGGCGAACTTCAGGGCTGCCTCATTGGCCTCGGCCCCTGAATTACTGAAGAAAACCCGGTCAGCGAAGGAGTTTTCGACTAGTCGTTGGGCTAATTGAACGTGGGGAGCAGTGTGGTAGAGGTTGCTGACGTGAGTTAAACGGCCGGCTTGCTGGCAAACCGCCCTCACCCATTCTTCGTCACTATGTCCCAAGGCCATGACGGCGATGCCGGCGGCAAAATCAAGATACCGTTTTCCATCCAGGCCATACAGGTAAGCGCCCTGGCCATGGCTAAAAACGACTTCCGGCCGGCTATAGGTGGGCACGATAGTGTTCGCTTCCCCGGCTATGATTTCTTCTGCCTTCATCAAATAATTTCTCCTGTCAATTAACATTCACATTGAGTCGCGCGCTTTTATCGCCTAATCATTCCAGCATTGAATCGTGAAGATTCGAGGTAATGGATTTCTTGGTATCGTTTTCTTCAAGTAAAGGAACGTGGTTCCCATTAGCCCCGAATAGCGTCCCTTGCCCGGCCGCCAGGCCGTTCAGGTTCGTGATCCGCGCGTTAGGCACCCCTTGGACGATGACGGCCAGCGCCGCCTGCACCTTGGGCACCATGCCGTCTTGAATGATGCCATCTTGAATCAACCGCTCGCTCTCAACCTGGCTTAACCTGGCGATGGTCTCTTGATGCTGGTCGAGGACGCCCGGCACATTGGAGATGAAATTCAACACGCCGGCTTTGAGAGCGACCGCAATAGCTCCAGCCGCTTCGTCGGCGTTGACGTTATAAACCTGACCGTCGAGGCCCAGCGATATCGGCGAAATGACCGGCGTGAAACCTTGGGACACAAAAGTATCGATGATATTTGACCGGACTGTCACGATCTGACCTACAAAACCCAGGTCGGTGGTCGGGTGTTGTTTTTTGATGCAGCATAACAGGCCGCCATCCACACCGCTGATGCCGACTGCTTGCACTCCCTCGGCTAACAAGGCTACTACAATCGCCTTATTGACCAGGCCGGAAAGCACCATCTGGCTAACCGCCAGGGATTCAGTATCGGTCACCCGCAGCCCGTCCACTTTGACGGTTTTTAATCCCAATTTTGCCTGCATGTCGGCGATTGCCCGGCCGCCTCCGTGTACGATGACGGCTGGTTCGTCCAGCGCGGCCACCGTCTGGGCCAGGCTGCTTAAAAAGTCTGGGTCACCAATCTCATTTCCGCCAATCTTGAGCACTTGCATCATTTTCTCTCCTATCCAATGTTGGCAACCAATCCGGCCGTCTCATCCAGCCCAAACATCAAATTCATATTCTGTACCGCTTGCCCGGCCGCTCCTTTCAGCAAATTATCAATGGCCGAAGTTAAGATGAGGGTATCGGCCGCCACCGTCAAGCCGATCACGCAGCGGTTGGTGTAGACAGCATGGGTCAGCGTGGCCACTTCTCCGACCGGTAATAATCTCACGAATGGTTCCCCGGGGTAGGTTATCGCGTAGATCTCCCACAATGCTTCTACTGACCAGCCTCCTACCAACGGTACGTAAATTGTCGAGAGAATGCCCCGGGGTACAGGTAAAAGGTGAGGTGAAAAGATCAATTGCGGCGGATCGCCGTGCCACTCTTTCAAACTCTGCTCGATCTCCGGCAAATGCCGGTGTGCTTGGCCGATCAGGTAGGGTGAAAAATTACCGGCGACTTCCACGAAGTGGCTTCCTTGTTTGGGAGTCCGGCCGGCGCCTGAAACGCCTGATTTTGAATCGGCGATGATGGTCCCGTCGGCGGCTCCGGCCCGGATAACCGGCTGCAAGGCTAGCAGGATACTGGTCGGATAGCAGCCTGGGTTGGCTACCAGCCTGGCCTGGGGCAGCGCCTGCCGGGCGGACTCGGTCAAACCGTAAACAGCCTCAGGCAGCAGTTGGGGCGCTGTGTGTTCTTGCCCGTACCAACGGGCATAAGTTCCGCCATTCTTCAAGCGGAAATCGGCGCTTAAGTCAATCACACGAACCCCTGCTTCGAGTGCCGCCACCGCCCACGGCGCGGCCGCGCCGTGGGGCAAGCATAAAAAGACCACGTCCACTTCGTCTAGGGAGGCAGTTGCCGGGTCGACGAGCATCACCTCTGGCCCAGCGGGATAAAGCTCTGTTAATCGCCGGCCGGCCGATGAAGACGAAGCCGCAAAGCTGATCGACACTTGTGGATGGTGATCCAATATCTTGACCACTTCAAATCCTGTATAACCGCTGGCGCCGAAGATACCGCTCTTAATCATCCTTAGCCTGTCCACCTTTTTTGCAAATGTTCGTATTTGTTACCCTGTCGCTATCCTGCGGCCGGTTTCCTGCCCATTTGCCCAAAAAACAAAAAAACCCGCCAGCCGCTGTGCGGTCTGGCGGGTCACTTCGCGCGTTCTTAAATCAATCCTGTTCAGATAACCCAAAATACCAGACCAGTGGCCTGGCTACGTCGCAATCGCAAAGTTGGTTGAACTGAGAATTGATGCATAACAAAAAATATTAACAGATATGATTAATATGTCAACAAATTGGAGTGATCAATTCCTTTTTTCCGCATATATTCCGTAACCAATTGAGCTGCATAATGCGCCCATCCGCTGGCCAAAGGCTTCTCACATCATCCCAGGTTACACGGACTTAAAGATAACCCTCATCCCCCGGCCGAGAATGCGTAAGTAATTTCGAGCCTAAACGCACACCTGCCATTTTAGACCGTTTACAACTCGATTAAGCCCGACCTTTGCAGCAACTCGAAACGGCAGACGATTAGCTCCGCATCGCGAATCCCGGTCTCCATTTCCACCAGATCAACGATTTCCAGGGCTGTGCGCCGGCCGTCAGCCCAATATTCAGCCAACACAGGGACCGTGAATGCACCGGTCTTCCTGCTGGCTAAGAGCTTGAACCATTCGGCCAATGCCTCGCTCGATAGAGATTCCAGCGCCCCGATCGTGCTCGCCGGACCTCTGTAGAGGCGGTGGGGTTTCATCTCGGCCGCTCGCTGTTCCCATTCATCTAACGTCTCAGGACTATCAGGAACGCTTTCCAACGCGGCTACACCTAAATGTTGCTCGGCCAATCGTCGTGCCCGGCCCATTTCTTGGTTGGCGAAACGAGCTGCGTCATAGTACATCATGTCAGACAATGAACTGACGATATCACACAATCGCATGAGCCCCTGCAGAGCGACACGGTGGCGATCCAGATGGAAAGCAACCAGTCTTTCCAATCGATTGAGTTCTTTGCGGGCTCTTTCGGCCGCCTCACCTTCCCATATGGCCAGGATAGTATTTTGCGTTATCTGGGCCAACTTTTCCCGGAATTGAACCAACATTTCATGGGCCAGCCAGGAAACATCGTCTGGACCAGCGCTGGCGATGAAGTAGGCGTAAGCCGACGCCAGGCTGCCCACCTTGGTCAGTGATTCGACGCTGACTTTGTCCAACGTATCGGCCGAGGTATGGTAGAACTTATCCGGCCACTGGATCAACATGGGCATGGGAACGCCCACCGCCGGATCTGAAAAAACGTAGTGGTCCGACCCACCCGAAAAGCCCGTCGTCGCATAACGTTGCAACGAGTATTGGCCGATGCCGCTGTAATTTTTGACATCATCGTAAATCATTTCCCGGAGATGGGCTAACAATACCGGCGTGAAGGAAGCGGTCGCTTCCGGCGGCCGTTCTATCAACAAGACCGATCCAGTCTGGGCCTGATCTTCGCCAACCATGTCCAGGTTTAAACCCGCGACCATATTCGGAATTTCATCC
>JAHEJP010000393.1 GCA_024638855.1 Chloroflexota bacterium | reverse complement strand
TTGAAGCCGTTAGCCTTGAAGCTGCGCTCAGGGAAGCCAGAGAATCATCTACTGATTCAATGGCCTTCGGCTGGTAGGTATGCCCAGATCGCACGATCATTCGAAGTGATCCTTATGATATTAACAGCATGTTTGATCCAGCCAAAGTAAAAAATATCGTTTGCCGCAAGGCTATCGAGTCCTAACTGAGATACTGGAGGCAAAAAACGACAACCTGTTCTTATCTGATATCGAGAAATCCTAACCAGATATTTAAATCGAACCCTGGAGAATATGTGGACGCTGAAACGAAATCTGATGTGACTAAGGTTTTGGCAGAAGTTATCCTAGCAATGGCCGACGATGAACTGATCTTGGCGCACCGCAACTCAGAATGGATAGGGCATTCACCGATACTTGAAGAAGATATCGCCTTCTCCAATATCGCCCAGGATGAACTGGGGCATGCAACGCTGTGGTATCGAATTTTAAGTGATATCACTGTTGAAGAGCCTGATAATCTGGTGTTTTTCCGTGATGCGAATGCCTATCGCAATGTACAAATGATGGAAATGCCTAATGGCGATTGGGCTTTTTGTTTGATGCGCCAATACATATTCGATGCCTATAAGCGTATCTGGTTGGCAGGATTATTTGATTCGACATACAAACCGATTGCCTAGGCCGCTAAAAGAATATCTGGTATGAGGGAGTCTATCATTACCAGCACACCAAAAACTGGATCAAGAGATTGGGGTTGGGAACGGAGGGAAGTAACAAACGGAGCCAATCAGCTTTGGACCAATTACGGCCTCATTCTTTCCAACTTTTTCGGCTCGAGACCGGAAGAATATCTCATTTTGGAACTTGGATACATCCCGGACCGGGCTGGTATCCGAGAAGCCTGGTTGATGCTAGTTCCTCCTTTTCTTGAAGGGTCAGGATTAGAAGCACCGGACGAATTTGCACCGGTTGAATACCCGCGCAGTGATCATACAGAGCAGCTGGATCGATTGTTGATTGAAATGCAAGAAGTTGCCCGTTTGGATCCTGAGGCAAATTGGTAAATCAGATAATGGGCAATCGAGATAATAAATTGACTGAAAAAAAGGTGTGGCGGGCGTTGGAGGAGGTAAAAGATCCCGGAATCCCGGTGGTCTCAGTGGTTGAGCTGGGTATCCTGTGAGAAGTATATGCCGAAGAGGAGGGATTCGTGATTAAGATCACGCCAACTTTTTCTGGCTGCCCGGCCATGCATGTGATTGAGGATGAGGTTGAAGCTTGTGTCCACGGCCTAGGCGCCCATCATGTGCGGATTGAGTTATACTTTCACCGCCCTGGAGCAGTGATTGGCTATCGGATGAGGCGCGACAATCGCTTAAGGAATTTGGAATCGCTCCACAGGGCAAACACGGCGATCGTTTTGAATTAATGTTCTACGATCAAATTTTTCGCCCGTATTGTGACTCAGATAATACGGATCAAAAAAACGCTTTCGGTCCTACGATATGCCGGAGGATCTACTATTGTTATGATTGCCAACAACCTTTTAGCAGTTTGAGGCTCTGTAGATATTCAAGTGGGAGAGAATTAGAAACGATCCGATGATCCCATCTAAGCCTTGGTGGCCATTTCCTCGCCGAACGACAACAGGGCTTTAACCCGTTCGTTGTTGGGCGCCTCGGCGTATACGCGTAAGACCGGTTCAGTTCCCGAAGGTCTGATTAGAAGCCAACTGCCATCCCCAAGATAATACTTCACGCCATCAGTCGTCTGAACATCATCGACGTCGACCCCTGATATCCTTTCCGGAGCAAGCGAAACCAACAGCTTGACCATATCTTTTTTGGCGATGGGGTGGATCAGTTTTAAATCGGTACGCGCGTATTGCGCCGGGCCAACATCCTCCAATAAGTCGGCTATTAATTCGTGTAAGGGGACGCTAGCATCTGCCATCACTTCCAACAGTAACAGACTCATCAGAATCCCGTCACCTTCGGGAATGTGACCTTTAATACTCATTCCACCGGATTCCTCGCCACCCATCACCACGTTATTGTTCAACATTTCATCGGCGATATGGCTAAAACCTACTGGTGTCTCAACTAAGGGTAAATCGAACCTCTCAGCCAAACGGTCGATCATGCGGGTAGTAGAAACAGTGCGCACAATTCGACCACGCCAGTTCCTTTTTTCAAGTAGATACCGAAGGACGGCTGCGAAAATGCGATGCGGATCGACAAAGTCACCACGGTCATCAACGGCACCTATACGATCGGCGTCGCCATCTGTGGCTAATCCAACACCCCAATGGCCTGCCTGTATAGTTGACATAAGAAGACCCAGATGTTTAGCAATTGGTTCGGGGTGTATCCCGCCGAACCCTGGATTCATTTCATGGCGAATGTTGTGTATCTTTGTCCGGCCGCGAGCCAGAACTTCGCCAATTACACCACGACCTGCGCCGTACATGCCATCGGCGACGACGCGTAGTTCGGCCGAGGAAATGATATCCAAGTCTACGAGGGTGCTGAGATGTTCATAATAAGCCCAGGACGGATCGAAGATGCAGATAAGTTCCATCTTAACGGCATCTTTAAAACTCATGAGATTAGGTCCTCGTGCAGAGGCGAGGTTCTTTTCCAGATGATATTCTACTCTTCTGTTCTGATTAGCGTTGGCGCTGCCACCATAACTTGCCTTGAGCTTGACACCGTTGTAGCGTGGTGCATTATGGCTTGCGGTTATCATGACGCCGGCGGTCGTCTTTTTATTGACCACTGTATAACTGACTGCTGGTGTGGGCGTGTCCGCCCTCGCAAGCCAGGTTTGAACGCCATTAGCGGCCATTACTCTGGCAACTTCGGCCGCATAACGATCAGATAAGAATCGCGTATCAAAGCCTATGACCACGCTAGGATCTGCATCACTAACCTCAAGAATGTGATCGGCTATTGCCTGAGCAACCAGTCGAAGATTCGCGAAAGTGAAAGTCTCGCTTATAACAGCTCGCCAGCCGTCGGTGCCAAATTTAATTGTCATTTTCGCTCCCAATAATCAGAGTGTAAGTCAATCCACAAAAAGATATTTATTACTGATATTTGAGTAAAAAAATCAAGTCGTTAACGTTGGTGCCGGTCTGGCCAGTGATGATTAAGCCGCCTATCAGATTGAAAAAACTGTAGCTATCATTTGAGTCCAAGTAAACGACTGGATCAAGCCCCTGAGATTTTGCATGGGCTATGGTTAATCCGGTGACAATTGCCCCCGCCGCATCGGTGGGGCCGTCATCTCCATCTGTGGCAAAGCTGGCCAGAACCAGATTTTCCAAACCATCGATAGCTAAGGCGGCTGATAAGGCTAATTCTTGATTCCGTCCTCCCAAACCATCACCTTTCAGCGTCACGGTTGTCTCGCCGCCGAGGATCAGACAGGAGCCAGGCTGCATATCTTTGGCCAATGCTGCAACGACCCGTCCAACTTCGCGTGCTTCACCTTCTAAATGGGATGTCAATAATGTAGAATGAAAGCCTAAATCGGTTGCAGCTTTTCTGGCTGCCTCAGCGGCGAGATGCACGTCACCAATGATGTAGTTACACGGTGGCGGACAATCTCCCAGCTCGAAACTTTCATTACCTTCCAGTTTTGCCAACACTTTAATCCATAATTCTGGAGCAAGCTTGTCTTTCATATTGTAGCGGCGCATAACACTCAAGGCAGTAGCCGGATCGTCAGGGTTGGGAATGGTTGGTCCACTGCCGATAACATCGAGTGGATTGCCAACAACATCGCTAAGTATCAGGCTGATGCAGGTGGCAGGCGCAGCCAAACTTAATAATCCTCCGCCCTTAACCTCGTCCAATTGTTTACGAACGGTGTTTAATTCGTTGATCGTACACCCACTGGCTAATAACTGATTGGTTAACTGCTGCCAGCCGGATAATGGAATCAAGGGATGAGAGAAGAGGGACGATGCACCACCAGATATCAGACATATCACCACATCTCCGGCTTTGGCGCGCCTGGCTAATTGAATGGCCCTGGCCGTCGCATGTATCCCACGTTCATCTGTAACAGGATGGCTCGCTGGGTAGACGAATAGATTATTTATGACTGTCGGGTAACTAAGAACTGGTACGGATTCCGATCCTTCATCTTTGGTTATTAAGACGCCTTCAACTAGAGACTCCCCCAGTATTTCAGCTGCGGTCATGCCCATGGGAATTGCTGCCTTGCCTACAGCGATCAGATAGATGTCTCCTTCCGCCAAATCGCGTGTAGTTGCTCCAATCCGAAGGCGATGCTGGCCTTTTTGTAGTATTTTTTTTACTGCGATCGCCGGATCAACAGCTGCTAACGCGGCCGATATCAATTGGTGAACGTGTTCGTGATAATCTTGAAGATCCGGCGCCAAACCTGGCCTCCCATTTGTGCCTGCTGGACAGACACTTGAAATGAATAGTCTATCTTCTTAAGCCTGAAGGGAAGCTATCGCATCGTCGGCAGCTTGCTGGGGAGATTTGGATGCTGTTAACACATCAAAGACGGCGTTATTGAGAGCACTCTTGATCTCGTCGGTAGCTTCTATTGGGTAACCCTCAGCCTGATCCAACTCTCTCTGGATAAAAACGAGGTAAGGATCATCGGCTGGCCACCGATCGAATCCCGATTTGCGGCCTGGCAATTTCGAAGCTTCCAATGACCAATCACCTATGTTGGGACCAGCTACCATCCAGTTTAGCAATTCAGATGCTATTTGTTGTTGAGTAGGATCGGAGGTGCTAATCGCCCAGGCCCAGCCATCAACAAG
>JAHEJP010000392.1 GCA_024638855.1 Chloroflexota bacterium | reverse complement strand
TTCAATTCGATCTTGAATTAGACCAGCCAGAACTATGGGCCATGCCAGAGGGAAGCTATTAGGGAAGAGGCTTCATACCATTCTTGGGATCTAGCCAATCCAACATCTTAGGCCCAGGATAATTAGGAGGGAATATGTCTTTAGAAATCGAGTTGGTGGAGACAAAAAAACAATTAAGAGAATTCATTAAGGTGGCTTGGGATGTTTACAAGGATGATCCCAACTGGGTGCCTTGGCTATATTTCGAGCGGCTCGAGTTCTTCGATAAGAGCAAAAATCCTTTCTTCGATCATGCCAAAGCGGACTACTTCATCGCCAGACGCGACGGTCGGGCCGTGGGAAGCATTGCCGCCATCCTCAACCATCGCCATAACGAATTTCAGGAAGAGAACATCGCTCACTTTGGCACATTTGAAGTGATGAATGACCCGGAGGCAGCCGCCTCGCTGCTGGACACGGCATGCAACTGGGCCAAGGAAAGAGGGACGGACAAGATTTTGGGTCCGGCAAACTTATCCTCCAACGATGAGTATGGTCTGCTAGTCGAAGGCTTTGACAGCCCGCCCGTGGTCCTCATGACCTACAACCCCAAATATTATGTCGACTTCATTGAGGCAGCCGGATTTACTAAGGCCATGAACCTGCTGGCTTGGAACAAAAACATTCCTGATATGATGAAGCCGGGTGGTCTCCCTGATAAACTGATCCGGATCGTGAACAAGGTCCCCGATCGTTATGGTCTCACCATTCGAACGGTCAACATGAAAGATTGGGACAATGAAGTAGAACACATCAAAAGAATTTATAATAGCGCTTGGGAGAAAAACTGGGGCTTCGTCCCTATGACCGATGCCGAAATCGACCATTTGGCTGGTAGTTTAAAGATGATCATCGATCCAGCGATTGTATTTGCCGTCGAAAAAGATGGCGAGGTAGTAGGTTTCTCTCTTTCTCTGCCTGACGTAAACCAAGCGTTGCACAAAATCAGGCCAGGTCCATCGGTAGTCAGCTCTTACATTGGCGCCGGCCGGCTAA
Organism: Chloroflexota bacterium; assembly: GCA_024638855.1. Classification (GTDB taxonomy): domain Bacteria; phylum Chloroflexota; class Anaerolineae; order Promineifilales; family Promineifilaceae; genus UBA11865. The sequence continues at coordinate 3,766 of JAHEJP010000392.1, read as the reverse complement.
TGTTGAATAAACGCAAGACCGACCGCCTACGGGTGTTTGCCTTCGGCGTTCTGCAAGAGTACCGGGCCAAAGGCGTAGATGCTTTGATGTATTACTATACGGCAAAAGCAGGCCTGGAGAATGGCTATGAATGGGCTGAGGCTTCATGGATCTTAGAAGACAACGACGCTATGAACCGGCCAATCGAGGCTTTTGACTCGGAAATTTATAAACGATACAGGATCTATGAAAAGACACTGTAAATAATTTTGTGTTGATCAAGATCACCATAGGAGATACCTTGAACAAAAATGTGATTTCCACAGCACATGCCCCAGGAGCCGTCGGACCCTATTCACAAGGCGTACAAGCCGGCAATCTTTTATTCACGGCCGGACAAATCGCCCTGGATCCGGCCACAGGAAAGATGGTCGAGCAAGATATCGAGGTGCAAACGGAGCGCGTCATGCTCAACCTGCAGGGCATCCTGAAGGCTTCCGGCACCGATCTGGATCATATCGTTAAGACGACAGTCTTCCTACAGGATATGGGCCAGTTCGCCGCAATGAACGGCGTGTACGGTCAATTTTTCAGCGACCAACCGCCCGCCCGCTCGACCGTAGAGGTGGCTAAATTACCACTGGGAGCCCTGGTTGAAATTGAAGCGATTGCCCTGATCCCTGGCTAAGGGTAGTCCACTAGGCAGACGGATCGAAGGGTTTCCAAACGACTTATGCCCTCAAAGACAATCCTGGTCGTCGACGACGAAGCCAATATCAGGGACCTAGCTCGCCTATATCTGGAAAAGGAAGGCTACCAGGTCATAATCGCTACCAACGGCCGACAAGCATTGGACCAAGTCCGCCATGATGAGCCAGACCTGGTGGTGCTGGACCTTATGCTGCCCGAGGTCGATGGTTGGGAGGTGTGCCGCCGTTTACGAGCGACTGGCAACTTACCCATCATCATGCTCACCGCCAGGGATGATGATGTGGATAAGATCGTCGGTCTGGAATTAGGAGCCGATGACTATCTGACCAAACCGTTTAACCCCCGGGAGTTGGTTGCCCGCGTCAGATCTGTTCTGCGTCGCTCGGATCCGGCTGTGAGCCAACCGACCGAGGCAGTACGTCAGGTGGCAAACGTCAGGGTTGATCCCTTACGGCACGAGGTGACCATAAGCGGCGAGCGGGCCAACCTGCGGGCCAAGGAGTTCGATTTACTGCTGGCCTTGATGGATCATGCCAACATGGTCTTAAGCCGTGAACGATTACTGGATCTGGCCTGGGGCTACGAATATTATGGCACGACTCGAACGGTAGACGTACATGTCGCCCAACTACGCGAGAAATTGAAGGGCAGCGATCTAATAATCGAAACTGTTTGGGGTAAAGGGTACAAACTGGTTAATACAACCACATGATCTTTGGAAACGATAGCGCGCCGGCAGCCCGCCGTTGCTTTATCGCCCAGTTTCTTAGGGGGGTATTTTACATATCGGTTACATTTTCCTGAATACTTCTTCACACGAGCCTGGTATCATAGTAGTATGTTTCGTAGCCTTCGTAGCCGCCTGCTCATATCCTATATCGTCATCATCGCCACCGTTCTGATTTTGGTTACCTTAGCCCTTTTGGCCATTTCGGCCGCGCAGACGACCAGGATCTTACCCACGCTTCGCCAGTTAGGGGCCGTGGCTCAAGGCACCAGGCGTGAACTGGCTCGCGCGATCGATCAAGGAGAGGCCCTGCCAGGCCTTCGTCTCGCCCTGGAGGAAACGGCCCGCGAGCAAAATACGCGCATCTTGCTTATTAACCAATCCACCGGTCTGATCGTCTTCGATAGCTTGACCGAAGGTGAATCGTGGACAGGGACACGCCTGGAAAATGTAGTCCGGCCGCGAGGCGAATTCGCTAACTTGGATCCCAACTTGCCGGTCGGCCGCTACCGGGCGCCCGACGGCTCCTCTTGGTTGGTTTACCCCCAACCGGCTGGCGAAAGAGGTGGGCAGCGTTTCTTATTTCTTTTCGCCCAACCTGAACCCACTGTCCTTCAATTCTTCCGTCAAAATTTCGCCCGACCCTTATTTTTCGCCGGTTTGGTAGCCTTCATACTATCGATATTGTTAGCCGCGCTCATCGCTCGCTCGGTGACTCGGCCACTAAAAAGTTTAATGGCGGCTAGTGAGTCGATGGCTCAAGGCGACTACGATCAACAGATTTCGGCCGGCGGGCCGGAAGAGGTTAAGAGGGTTGCCGTTAGTTTCAATGTCATGGCCGCCCAAGTCGCGGCCAGCCAGGTAGCCCAGCGTGACTTCGTAACCAATGTTTCTCACGATCTAAAGACGCCCCTAACATCAATTTTAGGCTGGAGCCAGGCTCTGATAGACGGTACGGCGGACGAATCCGGTGAAAAAAGGCGCGCTTATGGCGTCATCCATAACGAAGCGACGCGCATGGAAAGGATGGTGGCTCAACTCTTGGACCTGGCCCGCATTGAGTCAGGTCAGCTCACGCTAGCTCAAGAAACCGTCGATCTGCGATCATTGTTGGGCGAGGTGGAGCGAAGTTTCAGCCTGGCGGCGCAAGAGAAGGGCGTAAGCATGTCCTTGGATGTCCAAGATGTGCACACCGTCACCGGCGACGCCGATCGCCTGTCGATGGCGATCGGCAACCTGGTAGCCAATGCCCTGGCACACACGCCGGCCGGCGGAACCGTTCATCTTGGGTTGCGGCCGTATGGCCTCAGAGAAGTAGAGATCCTGGTCCAGGATAGTGGCGAAGGCATCCCACCCGATGAGCTAGACCGGATTTTTGAACGCTTCTACCAGGTCGATAAATCTCGTTCGTCGAGGCCCGAGCAGCGGGGATCAGGCTTGGGATTGGCTATCGTCAAAGAGTTGATTGAAGCCCATCATGGCCGGATCGAGGTTCAGAGCCAGCCAGGGCAGGGCAGCGCTTTCATCATTCATTTACCGGTGGACTCAGCAGCGACGTAACGCCACCCTTATCCTCAAGCCAGTGCCGCCTGCCGTACCCGCTCCAAAAACTCGCTCAACATCATGGCCGTTGCCCCCCAGACCTTATGCCGGCCGACTAAGAAAAAAGGTACCTGGACCTCGTATCCCCGCAGTTCCCAAAGCTCTTCCAAGCGATTGGCCGGATCAAGCAGATGGGCCAGAGGCACTTCCATGATCTCGGCCACTTCATCGACCTGTCTTTTGAAGATCGGCGCGCTGTCGTGCCAGGCAACCGTGGGATAAACCTCGTAATCGGTTGGCGGGATATAGAGACATTCGAGATGGCCCAAGATCTCCAGGTTAGCCTGTTCGATTCCTATCTCTTCTCGCGCCTCGCGAAGGGCCGTCTCCTGCAATGTTTCGCCATCTTCCCGCCGGCCGCCAGGAAAGGAAATCTGGCCCGCATGAACGTTCAGATCATCTCGTCGGCGGGTGAGGACCAGGTGAGTCCGGCCGTCCTTCAAGTAAAGTAAAACCAGCACCCCACCCTGTCGCGTTTCACCCGACACCTCCGGCAAGCGAGTACCTCGCGGTCGGGGGAGCATCTTGCTTTGCGCGCTGGTGATGTCAAAATCCGGCAGCTGAAGCGCGCGCTCGATATCGTTCTTGGCAACTATATTCATAACATTCTATGTGCTCAAAAAATCCTGAAAAAGTGTATCAGAAAGATAGCAGATTTATTGGCAACGCCCTAATCCAACAACTTTTAGAAGTGATAAGTTTACATTGAGAGGATGATAGCGCGAAGTAGTTGGCAGATGCTGTTAA
>JAHEJP010000065.1:10401-17889 GCA_024638855.1 Chloroflexota bacterium | reverse complement strand
GGCGCTACGCCTGAGGAAATTGCCGCCAGAGAAGCTGACCTGAAGGCTGCTCAAGCCAATGTCATGTCGTCTTCCGGACAGTTGAACCAGACAGCCAATGCGATCAAGCCGGCCGACATCAAGGCTGCAGAAGCCGCCTTAGCCGCGGCCGAGTCGAATTTAAAAAGCGTTGAAATACAGTACACGCGAAATCCAGACCCGGATGATATAACGGCGAATACGGCTTTGGCAGAAGCGCGACAAAGGTTAGCCTCGAGCCAAGCACAGCTTGATCTCTTGTTGGCCGGCCCGGATCAAAATCAATTAGGCAGCGCCCAAGCCGGCTTGTCGGCTTCGGCCGCCCAACGAGACGCTGCTGAAGCCCAACTAAACAAGCTCAATGCCGGTGCCTCAGTGGCCCAAATTGCGGCGGCTGATGCCCAATTAGCACAGGCTAACGCTGCCCTTGACAACTTGCTAAGCGGTTCTACGGCCGAGCAAGTACTTGTGGCCGAAGCTGAGTTAGAACAGGCACGTATCAATTTAGAAGATGCTCAAGATGCTCTAGAAAACGCGACACTGAAGGCACCATATGACGGCATCATAACCTCCGTGAACTTCACTGAAGGAGAATTTGCTAGCGGTCCTTCAATCACCATCATTGATGATAGTCAGCTTGAAGTTATTCTCGAAGTTGACGAGGTGGATATCGGCAATTTAGCTATTGGCCAACCGGCAACAGTCAGCCTCGAAGCATGGCCTGATGTCAGGATAGATAGCCAAATCGCGCTAATCGTACCTAAATCAAAGACTAATCTGGGCAGCAATCTCGTCGTGTACGAACTGCATCTTGACTTAGGAAAAGCGGATCTACCTGTGCGAGTTGGTATGACCGCCGATGCGAATCTGGTGACAGCCGAAACCAGCGATGTACTGCTCGTACCAAATCAAGCCTTAGATGTGGATAGAAGTAATGGGACCTATAGCGTGCGCTTACTCGTAGGTGATACGGTTGAAGTCGTGCCGGTTACTGTCGGCCTTAGAGACAATCGATATACCCAGATTAATAGTGGTTTGAACCCTGGTGACGAAGTCTTAATCGGGCAGGAATTGCCAATACTAGATTTTGGATCGGGTAATGGACCAGGCTTTTCTGGGTCAAATGAATAAGGGATAGACCAGTGGGCATAGCATTCAACAGACCCACTTATTAAGAAAGACAGGGACTGGATCTGGTGGTTGCTTGGGTAAATGCAGATTGAAAAATGATTCAGTAGACAAAATATAAATTGGCAGTTGCCAGGTTTGGCATCTCTATAAATAAAAATCTAGAGTTGATTATGAAATCATCAAGTGTTAAAAGAAAAAGAATATGGATAGGCATAGGCATAGTTGTCCTGATCTTTTTGGTCGCTGCCGGATTCATGTTTGCCAGGAACCAGAGGGCAGAAAACGAAAACCAGGCGCAAGTAGAAACTGGCGATATCATTACGGCCTTTATGGGTCGCTTGGACGCCAATGCCACCGCTAGCGGGCAAGTGCAAGCCCAGCGCGAGGCTCAATTGTCGCTTAGCCAGCCGGGCCAAGTATCTGATATATTTGCCGAAGTCGGCCAGACGGTTCAAGCTGGAGACCCCCTATTGAAATTAGATACGCCAGCCTTGGAGCGCGCTGTGCGATCGGCCGAACAGAATCTGGTGATCCAAGAAGCCAATCTGGCATCTTTAACCGATCCACCCAGGGTCTCAGATTTGGCGGCCGCTGAAGCCGCGGTAAAAAGCTCGCAGACCCAGCTAGATGATCTGTTGGCTGGTCCGTTAGAAGAGGACATTAGCGCCTCCGAAGCCAATATTCGAGCCACCCAGGCCAACGTCTGGGCTGCTTCCGAACAATTACAATTGGCCCAGAGCGGCGCGAATGATTCAGAAATCGCGACTGCCCAAGCGGAGTTGATTAGTGCTCTTGGCCAACAAGAATCGACTCAGGAACTCTACGACCAATTATTGAAGTGCTTTTCCTTCAGCTTACCTAGTGGCGATGATAGGGAAATTTGCCCTGGTTTAGGTGCTCCAGAAGAACAGACTCGATTTAATTTGGAGGCAGCCACAGCTAATTCGATTGCTGCCCAGGCCAAACTCGATGCCCTGCTCGCGGGTCCTGATTCTGACGCCGTGGGAATTGCCCAAGCAAGTTTGGCGGCCGCCAATGCCCAATTAGAAGCGACGGAAGCCAATCACGCCTTGCTCCTAAGAGGCGCTTCCGAAGATCAGATAGCAGCAGCCAAAGCAAATCTGGCCCAGTCCCAAGCGAACCTGCAAACCCTGAATGATGGTCCTTCTTTGGCCCAGCTCTTTGCCATGGAAACGGCCGTTGAACAAGCCCGAATCGCTCTCGAGAAAGCTGAGCGGGACCTAGTTGAGGCCACGCTTGTAGCACCATTTGATGGTGTCATTACTGCGGTCAATGTCGATGTCGGTGAAGTTGCCAATGGTATCTTAGTGGAATTATTTGACCCCAATAGCCTGGAAATCGTGCTAGATGTGGACGAGGCTGACATCGCCAATGTTCAAGTTGGGCAAACGGCTATCGTGACGCTGGAGACCTGGCCCGATACCGAGATAACGAGCGAGGTTGTTTCTATCGCTCCCGAGGCTAAAAATGATAACAGCGCACTAGTTGTGTTCGAGGTCTACCTTAAGATTGGTGAGAGCGAACTCCCTGTTTTGTTGGGCATGACGGCCGATGCCGCTCTGCTGGCTTCAGACAACGAAGAAGTTTTGCTGGTTCCCAATGCCGCCATAAATGCCGACCGGAATACCGGGACCTTTACAGTTAACAAGGTATTTCTGGACGCCGAAGGAAATCAGGTAACCGAAGAAGTAGAAGTGTCTATTAACTTACGAGATGGACGATATACCCAAGTAATTGATGGATTAGTAGAAGGCGACCAGGTCCTTATCGGTAACACCCTTCCAGTTTTTGAATTTGGCGATGGACCTCCACCCGAAGGGGCTAGAGGAAATTCTGGTGGTCCACCTGGTGCATTCGGCGGATAAGGAACCATGATCAAAATTCTAGCGGAGTCTGAATATGATAACAATGAGTAACATTACCAAATCGTACGAAATGGGTACACAAACTGTCCATGCCTTGCGCGGTGTCGATCTGAACATCGAAGAAGGCGAATTCGTGGCCATTATGGGCCCTTCGGGCTCAGGCAAAAGTACGCTGATGAATATCATCGGCTGCTTGGATATACCAAATAACGGGACCTACAAATTGGGTGGTACCGACGTAAGCAAAATGAGTCCTGACGATCGCTCACGCATCCGTAATAAGAAGATTGGTTTTGTTTTTCAACAATTTAATCTACTGCCACGGACAACAGCCATTAAACAAGTAGCTATGCCTCTTATGTATGGCGGGATAGGTAAGTCAGAACGTATGGCGCGAGCGGTAGATGCATTAACTGATGTTGGTCTTGGTGATCGAATGGATCACCGGCCGGACGAATTGTCAGGAGGCCAGCAGCAACGTGTAGCCATAGCCCGGGCCCTCGTCACCAAGCCAAATATCATCCTTGCTGATGAACCCACCGGTAACCTTGATAGCCAATCCGGGGAAGAGATCATCGGCATCTTGCATCGAATGAATCAAGAAAGTGGGAATACCATCGTCCTGATAACTCACGATCAGGAAGTCGCTGACATAGCTGAACGGGTGATCTGGATAAGAGACGGCCTCATTGTCGAAGATTAGTGATGTAACCCTTTATGATCTTGTCGCGAATCCGCTATCGATCATATCTAGAGGTGTAAAATGAATCTATCTGAAAGTTTTTCCACCGCCCTGGACAGCTTGATGGCCAACAAGTTGCGGGCCCTGTTGACAATGCTGGGCGTCATCATTGGTGTAGGGGCTGTCATCGCCTTAATGTCCATTGGCAATGGCGTCAATACCTTCATTACAGGCGAGATCCAATCATTCGGGACTAATTTGTTATCGATGTCGACTGATCCTGATAATAGTGATGGTTATCCAACATTAAGCATGTCCGATGTTGAAGCGCTTTCTGATCGGCTGAATGCGCCGGCTATCAATGAAGTCACCGCCACTGTTGATGGCGTCCAAGAAGTCGTTGTTGGCAGCAACTCAAGCCGAACCACTGTGTCTGGCGTTACCGACAACTACCTCCGCTTAAACAACCTGGATGAGTTTCAAAGCGGTGATGAACTAACTGCTCAAGATATCGATACCCAGGCACGAGTAGCGGTCATCGGAGCGGATGCAGCTGAAGACCTCTTCGATGATCAATATCCTATTGGTCAACAAATAAAGATTAACGGTGTCGGCTATGAAGTCGTTGGCGTCCTCGAATCTTCCGGCTCTGGATTCGCTAACACCGACGGTTACGTTTATATACCAATAACCACGGCTCATAGCAGACTATACGCCGATCGAACTCGGAGCGGTGAAAAAGCTGTTACCCGAATTATCGCCCAGGCAGCCTCGGAAGAGAACACCGACGCCGCTATTGAGCAAATAACTGAAACACTGCGCAATCAACATGGCATTGTTTACGCTGCTGACGATGATTTCATTATCTTTAGCCAATCGGATCTATTGGAGACATTTGATACGGTGACAAGTACGTTGACTGCATTTCTGGGCGCTATTGCCGGAATTTCACTGATTGTCGGTGGCATAGGCATCATGAATATCATGCTCGTCAGCGTGACTGAACGGACGCGCGAAATCGGTATCCGGAAGGCAATTGGGGCACTCAAGCGGGATATTTTATCTCAATTCCTTTTGGAATCCGTGGTCTTGAGTGTATTGGGTGGCTTGATCGGCATTGCGCTGGGTTGGTCCCTATCATTTGTGGTCGGTCGTGCCCTCGATATTGCAACTGTTGTCAACCTGGGCAACGTCGTACTGGCAACGGGATTCGCCACGGGCGTCGGCATCATCTTTGGCCTGTATCCGGCATGGCGAGCGGCAAACCTGCGGCCGATTGATGCCTTACGATACGAATGATTGAATAGATAACTGAACGGCTGAACAGACCTGGATTGCCGACCTGTTGGCCTGAAACTATACGCCTATATATTCTCAAAAGCCTTCCCGGGATGAGCGGTCATTTATCGATTAGACCTGTTGAAAACCATGAACTCCTATGATCGTTTTAAGCTTCGCCTGAAGGGCCACCCGGTGGACCGTCCGCCGAATTTTGACATTTTCATGACATTCGCCGCCCATCATATCGGCAAACCTTTATCGGAGTATTATGGCGACTACCGCGTATTGGTTGATGCCAATATGGCAGTTATGGAAGAATTCGACCTCGATATCGTCCAGGCAATATCAGACCCATACCGGGAAGCAGCCGATTTTGGGGCTGAAATTATTTTTCCAACGGACGATATGCCGTTATCCCGCAGACCTTTGTTGAAGGAGCACAGAGACATCGCCTCACTGGGACCACTTGATCCATCGACGGGCAAGCGTATGAGCGACCGGTTAAAAGCTGTCAGGCTCTTCCGCGACAAGGTTGGTGGTGAAGTGCCCATTATGGGCTGGGTTGAAGGTGCGCTGGCAGAAGCGGCCGATTTACGTGGCGTCATGAACCTGATGATGGACCTGATTCGGTACCCAGCATGGGTGGAAGAACTGTTAGAGATTTGCGCTGCGGTAAGCGTCAATTTTGCCCGTCAACAAATCGAAGCCGGCGCCGATATCATTGGCTTAGGGGATGCCATCGCCTCGCAAATATCACCTCAGATGTATAGGCAATTCGCCCTACCCTACGAAAGAAGAGTTTTCGAAGCCGTCCACCAGATGGGCGGTATCGCCCGGCTGCATATTTGCGGCGATACCAACAAGCTCGTCGGTGATATGGTTGGCAGTGGCGCCGACATCATCGATCTAGATTGGATGGTCGATATGGCAACTGCGATCAGGAGATTCGGCGATCAAGTATCCTTCTGTGGAAACTTTGATCCCGTGTCGGTGATGTTTCAAGGGACGCCTGAGATGGTCTATGAGGCCACCCAGGCTTGTATCCTGTCCGGGGGAGAAAGATCCTTCAGCGCCGCTGGATGTGAAATACCAAATGGGACGCCCCATGCCAACATCAACGCCCAGAGACGGGCTTTGATAGATATCGGAAATGAGGCATAGTTACCGGAATCATGGTGCAATCTTCAAGGCAGTTCAGATATCAATGCCGAGTATTGTGATGAAGTAATCATGCTTAAGCAACGTATTCTAGTCGTCGACGATGATAGAGAAGTCGTCCGCCTGATGAAGGCTTACCTGGAACAGGCAGGCTATGAAGTGCTGCTTGCCTTTGACGGTGAGACTGCTTTACACATGCTACGCCGCGATGAACCTGATCTGGTACTGCTCGATTTGATGTTACCCGATCGCGGTGGATTAGATATCACTCGCTTTGTTCGCAGCGACCCGTCAATAGCCCATATCCCCATTATCATGTTAACCGCTCGGGTTGATGTAACTGATCGGATAGTTGGTCTAGAAGTCGGCGCTGATGATTACATCATTAAACCTTATGATCCAAGGGAAGTGGTGGCTCGAGTTCGCGCCCGTCTTAGAGATCAGAATCTATCCCAACATCAGATACTCGAAGTGGGAGTATTACAGTTAGACGTTCGACGAAGAGAAGTAACCGTTGGCGGTCAACCGGTTGATCTAACGCCAACGGAATTTCAATTATTGGTCGTCTTAATGAGCCAGGCTGGTTACGTCCTCACCCGAAGCGAACTCATTAGAAAAGGGCTCGGGGCTGATTATGAAGGGATTGATCGTACGCTAGACAGTCACATGCGGAATTTGCGCCAGAAAATCGAAAAAGACCCCAAAAAGCCAGTTTATATTCATACAGTTTACGGTGTCGGCTATCGACTAGAAGAGTTAGCGCATGAATAGATTATGGGTTAGGTTCAGCCTGGCGTTTGCCATCGTCATTATGGCTGTCACTATCGTATTTGGCGTGTCAATCCGTACAAACTTAGACAGACTGAATCCCCAACCAGATATGGAGCCACAGGTTCAAGCCTATTTGAACCAGTTAAGACAAGAGCAAGCGCCAAGGAATAATACGGCCGTCATCATCGTCGTAAGCGGGATCGCCTTAGGTGCAGGCATATTGATGAGCCGCACGCTTTCTTCCCCAATGAAGGAACTCGGAGAAGCTGCCCAGGCCATCGGCCGCCAGGATTTGAGCAGGCGTGTAAGCCTTCGTGGAACCAATGAGGTTCAGATCATGGCTCAACGCTTCAACGAGATGGCTGATCAACTTGAGGAAGAGGAAGTGCTTCGCCGCAACCTATTGGCTGACGTCGCCCATGAATTGCGCAACCCTTTGCACATATTGCAGGGCAACTTGCAGGCAATCCTTGACGGTGTATTTCCAATGAGCAAAGCTGAAATCGCTCGCTTATCCGATCAAACCCGCCTTCTGACAACCCTGGTAGACGATCTACACGA
>JAHEJP010000065.1:0-10301 GCA_024638855.1 Chloroflexota bacterium | reverse complement strand
GGCCGGTGCTTGTCGTGGTCGGTGGTGCCTCTGGCATCACGAGTGACCAAAAGCAAGTTATCGATGATGTCATGGGCCATGTCGCCACATTGGCCGGGGATATTGGTGCGGCTATTGTAGATGGCGGCACCGATGCAGGAATAATGGCCTCTATAGGCCAGGCTCGGCAGAAGAATCAACTGGACTTTCCCTTAGTAGGCGTTGCGGTTCAGAATCTCGTTACCTGGCCTGGCCAACCTCCCGCAGATTCAAAGGGGCCCAAGCGGTATCCCTTAGAACCAAACCATAGCCATTTTATTCTCGTACCAGGCGAAGATTGGGGGGACGAATCGTTATCGCTAGCTCAGGTTGGCACCGAGCTTGCCAGAAGCCAAATGTCGGTTACATTGCTTGTAAATGGGGGGCAAATCGCCAGGGAGGATATGGCTCATAGTTTAGACGACAAACGGCCGGTGATAGTGCTAGCCGGAACCGGCCGTCTGGCTGATGATCTGGCCGCTGATCCACCCGAAAACGAATTGGTTACAATCGTTTCAACAACGGATTTAAGTGAGTTTACAGATCTAGTTAAGTCGTTTTTGTTCGAACCAGGCCCAACCTAGCCACCTGGCCTTACTTCACCTAAAACTGACAATTTGGCATCAATAAAATCTTTGTGCGTCAAGTCAAATCCCCGGGCGATCAAACGAATTTCCTCTGTCTCGTCAAACGAAAGATCCCCATCGGCAGCGCCAACAGCAAAGAGTACGTACAAGACCTTACGCCGCTCTTCCAGTGTAGTAGATACGGCTAGCTCTCTCATCATCCGGAAAATATCATAAGTCACATCAACAGCAGAAACCGCGACTTCAGCCACGAATATGGCTTCCGTCTCATCCAACCCCCAATATTTTTCGATTGTCTCAACCATCCGATCATATTCAGCCTGCGTTACAACGCGGTCAACCTGGGCAATCTTGCTCATCAAGCCGCCGACCAGTCCGAGCTTTCTCAGCGCCTCATCAGAAATATCAAGATGCCGGCCGGCCGCTCGTTGCCGTTGGGAAACTGAGTAATATACCTTGTTTTTAAGAAAATCATCGAAATAGGCCTCACGATTAGGAGCGTTTGCTACAGCTTCTGACCGGCGCTTCATGGCGCCGCCTAGAAGCTTTTGTAAACCGCCAAGCAAACCAACATCGGATGATTCGATTGCCTGGCTAATCTCTTGAACCACATTTTTTTCACTTTCAGACACAACGCCGTCAGCTTCCATCATGTTCTGCAAGGCCTTCAGCGCGAGCTCTTTTTGTTCAGGTGATCGAAGTGAGTCTTGAAGATCGGCTACAAGACGTTCCCTTTCAGCCTGCCCAACTGGTGTTTCGATATACATCTCCAACCTGGCCCAATCTTGAGCGCTGTATTGCATAACGTCATCAAAGCCACTACGACGCATCGTGAACAACAAGTCCTTCAGGGAATTGATCTCTTCATTGCTGATTTCACCATCGCTCCAGGCAACTGCGATGATCACTCGCGCCAACTTCAACAAAATATCACGATCATTCATATTTTTTCCTCGAACCACTATAGAATAAACAAAGAGGGCAATCCGTATCTACCAGTACATTCGTTGTCAGTTAAATTACTCAAAGTTAATTACGATGACTGGGTTCTGAGGCGCTTGACCCACTTGTACGTCTCCAAGACGACGAATACGATAGCGCTGGCTGCCAGGCATATAGCCAGTTTTTCTAGCGTCAGCGGCTCTGTTTTGAAGACCCTTTGTAGAGGTGGCAGGTAGATAAGGAGTATCTGTAACATAAACGTGCTAAGCACCGCATAAACCATCAGACGATTAGAGAAAATGCCGATGGAGAAAAGTGATTGTTCGTTGGAACGCATCGCCAAAGCGTTCCCCATTTGGGCCAAAACCAAAGTTGTAAAAACCATAGTTTGCCAAGGTCCTTCAGGATCGTTTCGCCAGGCAAAATAACCAACCAACATGGAAACTAAACCCATCAGGGTACCGATCCAGATTATTTGCGAGCCAACACCGCGGCTGAAAATGCTCTCCTTGGGCTTGAAGGGCGGACGCCGCATGGTGCCTGGTTCGCCTTCTTCCTGAGCCAGAGCCAGGCCCGGTATGCCATCAGTTACCAGATTCACCCACAGAATCTGCAAAGGCAATAGAGGTAAGGGCATGCCCAAAAATGGCGCGATCACCATTAAGAATAACTCACCTGTGTTACTTGACAGCGTATATTTTATAAATTTGCGGATGTTATCGTAGATAATTCGGCCTTCCTCGACGGCCGCGACGATAGTCGCGAAATTGTCGTCCAGTAAGACCATGTCAGAAGCTTCTTTAGATACGTCTGTACCTGTGATACCCATAGCGATGCCAATGTCGGCTCGTTTTAAGGCCGGCGCATCATTCACGCCATCGCCTGTCATAGCTGCGATCTGGCCCTTATTTTGTAGGGCTTCAACGATATTTAATTTGTGTTCTGGCGAAACGCGCGCATAGACGGCGACATCGTCGACGACACCTTCCAGTTCTGATAGGGACATCTGGCTCAACTCAGCGCCTGTCAAGCATCTGTCGTTATCAGTAATCCCTAAATCCTGGGCGATCCGGTTGGCAGTAAGTGGATGGTCACCGGTAATCATAACCGGCCGGATACCAGCTTGTCTGGCTATATCCACCGCTTCCTTAGCTTCGGGTCGCGGTGGATCGATCATAGCTACCAGACCAACGAAGACGGCCTCAACTTCCACTGATTCCTGATCATTAGGCGGCTCAGGATCGTCATACAAACGAAAGGCGACTCCAAGGACGCGCTGACCCTGGCTGGCCAAATCATTATTCGCAGCTTCAATTCTCTGACGCCAATCATCATCCAACGGCACTATCTCAGTCCCGACAAAGACCTGGCTACTTACCTGCAACAGACTATCCACCGCGCCTTTTGACAGCAACACATAGGGTGTTTCCCGCCAGGGTAAATCAGTTTGCCGGACGCTCTCATCCATGCGATGAATCGTCGTCATACGTTTGCGTTCGGACGTGAAGGGAACTTCGCCCACCCTTTCCCAGCGATCCTCTAATTCCGCCTTGTCGTAACCAAGCTTTTTAGCCGCCAGCAGCAAAGCCCCTTCAGTTGGATCGCCGATGGCCCGCCACTCTCCACTCGGTGTCTGTTTCAGGATGGCATCATTACACAGTGCGCCCGCTCGAATGAGGACGCTCAGAGCCGTCATTTCTGGCTGTGTATATCCAGGCCACTCAGCCTCTAGCAGCACTCCTCGGCGACTGACCAAGGTCTCGATATCTTCTCGATTTCCAGCGACATCCAAAATAGTTACCGTCATACGATTCTCGGTCAGGGTACCGGTCTTGTCCGAGCAGATGACGGTAACTGAACCCAAAGTTTCCACGGCCGGAAGTTTTCGAATGAGAGCCTGTCTTTTTAGTAGACGCTGAGATCCAAGCGCCAGGGTGATGGTGACAACGGCTGGAAGCCCTTCAGGGACGACAGCAACGGCCAAACTGATTCCAGTAAGAAAAAGATCCTGTAATTCTTCTCCTCGAAGGAAATATCCCGTTAAAACCACGACTGCAATGATAGCCACGGCGATCCAGGCCAGGGTTGTCCCCAGCTTTGCCAACCGTCGTTGCAATGGTGTTTTTTCATCTTCAACTTCCTGGATCAGGCCGGCGATATGCCCCAATTCGGTGTCCATACCTGTGCTGGTTATAATGACCGACCCTCGACCATACGTGATCGAAGTGCCCATGTACACCATGTTCGTACGATCGCCAACTGTGAGATCGTCGCCCATCGGGACTTGTAAGTCCTTTTCTACTGGCTCAGATTCACCGGTCAGCGCCGATTCTTGCGCTTTGAGGTTGGCTCCTTGCAGCAACCGGCCATCTGCAGGTACCACATTGCCAGCTTCTAATAAAACAATATCACCCGGCACAAGGCTGGTCGATGATATCTCTTGGACGTCGCCATTACGGCGGACCCGAACGGTGGGAACCGCCATCTTCTTCAGAGCAGCCATTGCCTGTTCAGCTCGATACTCTTGGGAGTAACCGATGGCCGCGTTAATGAGCACGATGGCCATTATGACCACCGTGTCGACGTACTCGCCCAGAAACAAAGAAACGACGGCAGCGATGATTAAGATGATAACCATCAACTCCGCAAACTGATTCAGGAGAATCCGCCAGGAGCCAATAGCATCCTTCTCAACCAATTCATTCGGCCCATATTGTTCCAGGCGTTTTTTCGTCGCTTCGTCGGTTAATCCTGTATTTGGGTCAACCTGGACCTGCTTGATGGTTTCTTCAACTGATAGTTTGTACCAATCCATATCAATTTTCTTTTTGTTATTTGTTGTGTTGTTGAGACAAGGGTCAATTCACCAATTTCAGTTTAATATAAGCCGAGTGGCATGAGGGATAATAGCCCGAAAGTTGGTAAAAAGGTTAAATCGAGAATCAAGAGTAAGTTGTCTAAAGAATATATAGTATTTCGATTGCTCTACTAATCCACCTTGCCACGCCAAACATTCCAAACCAATACGGTTAAAGCTATAATCGCAATAATCATGGAGAAAGCATAGGCGAACAAGGTGAGCCGTGTTAAGAAAGATTCTACGTTGCCAAAATAAGCAGATACACCAGTCGCAATAGCCGATCCGATGATCATGCCGGCAACGGTCATCGCGATAATCGCTTGCCGGGCTATTGGTCTTATCTTTCTTAATTCGTCGGTAAGGTCTGATGTATCGACTTTGACTTCAAAACGCCCACGCTCGTACATATTCAACCATTTTAGGGTTGCTTCCTGGAGAGACGGTGCGCGCTGAAGCAATTCCCTGGCCGTTTGCGTAGCCTCCTTCTTAATCACCTCGGTTACTCTTTCTGTTGTGATTTCTTCGACGGCTAAGTCCCTAACATTTCGTTCCGCCATCTCAACTACGCTGGCATCAGGCAACAGGGAACGAGTGATTGCCTCTAATTGAATAAGGGCCTTCAAAGCCAACGTAAGCTCAGGGTCTAATCGCATTCCGTGGGTGTTTAATAGATCAAGGGCTGCATTGACGGCTTGGGAGAATCCGCCTCCCGATCCAGGTTCCAGGTAACGACCGACTTTGCGATCAAAGCCACGATAATAGCCTCGTTCGTCCACCTCTTTAAAGGGTTTACTGAGGCTCATCATGACTTGGGCTAATCCTCTCGCATCATGATCCTTGACGACCATCAGCAGTTGGATGAGGTTCACCCTTTGGGTCATATCCAGTTCCCCAACCATTCCAAGATCGATGTAATTGATGATGCCTGTATCAAGGTTGACTAACACATTGCCAGGATGTGGGTCTGCGTGGAAAAAACCGTCAATCAAAAGTTGTTTAACAAGGCTTCGGATCGTGGCTTCCGCCAGCGCTTGCCGGTCCAGGCCAGCGGCCGATATCGCCTCCGAATTGGTGATTTTCACTCCTTTAATGAACTCCATGGTGAGAAGACGGGAGGTAGTATAGTGGGGAAATACCTCCGGTATATGAACGCCGGGAATGCCAGCCATATTTCGGCTAACGCGCCGAGCATTATAAGCTTCTCCCGTATAATCTAATTCGTATAAGATGTTTTCGCCAAATTCCTCTAACACGCCGGTCAAGTTGGAATCTCTAGCCCATTCAGCGCGCCTTTCAAGAACCGTTGAAGCATTGAGCATAATGCCCGTATCAGCTTTTACTTGAGCTAAGATATTCGGCCGTTGAACTTTTACGACCACATCCTGACCCTCGTGAAGCGTCGCTCGGTGAACCTGAGCAGTCGAAGCTGCTGCAAGCGGTTCATGATCAAATGTTGCGAACAGCTCATCAGGTGATTCTTTCAACTCATCCAGAAAAATTTCTTGCACATCTTCATAGGGAAACGGAGGTACATTGCTTTGTAACTTCGTCATTTCCAATGCCCAATCGGGTGGAAGCACATCAGCCCGACTTGAAACGATCTGTCCCATTTTCACATAGGTAGGTCCAAGTTCCTGAAGCATTAAGCGCACTAAAACCGGTGTGCTCAATTGTTCAACCGGCTTTTCGGGCTTGTAAATCCACTGCTGCATTGAGCGTCGGAACGAACCCAAGATTCCCCTGCCAAGTGCCATTTCCATGCCATAGCGCATGAAGGCATTATAGACTTGTTGTAATCGTAGATTTTCTCTCGCCTGATCGAGGCTGGTTCGTGAAGCCATCCTATTTTCTCCTAGTCGCTAACTGGCACATCATCCACAATGGGTGGCGTCAACCCGAGCACATATTCGAGAAACATCCCTAATAATCCGATTAGTCCCCCACCGATAAATGCTGCCAATAACGATTTGATTTCTAATAAATCTGGGAATAACCAAGAAAGTATGGCCAGGATCGCAGCATTTATGATAATGACCACCAAACCATAGGAAACGAAAAGAAGCGAGAGGGTCAAGAATTGAATAATCGGTTTAACGAATGCATTCAGAACGCCTAGCGCGGCTCCCAGAATGAGCAGCGTCAATAGTAGATTGTCACCCTTGATGACGATATTTGGAAATAACAGAGCAATTAATGCTAATGACAATCCATTTATCACTATTCGCAAGAGCATGACCTTCCAGTTTAAGGCATGTACCCAGTTGAATTTCACCTAGAACTCCTTATGTGATTTGCATCAAGAAAAACGCTGGCGGTGTTCCTCTCGGAGAAAAGCCGGTCAATATACCGTCTTTTTCCGACAAGATTATACAGCAGCCGTACTCATATAAAAAATGGGGCGTATAGCAGTGTTCAGCCCTTTCTTACAATCTCGAATTATGTTATCTAATGGCTCCTTATCTACTCCTTCGAAGAGAACTAGGAACGGTTAGATGTTTCTTTAGCCATCCTTTGAGCATGTATCTTAAGGCCTCTGCACCGCTATTGCGAACGAAGGTGAGCTTGATCATTTCACTTATTTTCTTGTCTTTTACAACGCATCAGCCATGCAGTAACGGCTTCCCAACCGGTGCAAGAAAATCGACTCGGTCAAGATAGAAAATGCACTAACGGTCGCACCCACAGCCAGCCCAAACCAAGACATGAAATACAGAAGACCGATGAGCATTCCCCAAATAGCCCCGCCCAAGGTGTCGGCACCCACCAGGTTCTGAGCTTATTTTACTTTGGGTTTACCCCTTTCTTTCTAATTAACAACCGCTGCATCATCCAGTTTGATCAATTCTTCTTTCCGTAACTGTCAGACGGTCGCAGCCATATCATCGGCGCCTGCCTCATTATTAAATGCAAAAACAATTAACTCGCCTTTTTCAATTCTACTTTATTATGTTAACAGTTTTTAGATCGAAATCGACCCGAGTCCCAGCTCAACATAGCGGAGGCCAGTCAACTAACAAGACCGGCCCCCGACATCTCAATTAAGCTGATTTCTCTTCGCTATCCTGCTCGTCGCTTACTTCTTTGGAAGTGTCCCCACCCTCTTCAGTGGCAATCAATCGCTCGGCATCGGCCTCATCCTCACCCGCTGCGACTCGTTTGACTGCGACGACGCCTTCAGCCGCGACAGCACTAAAGGCGACATCTTTACCGGCTGCTAGCTGCTCGGCGATATCATCCCTCATGGCCTCAGTCAGAACGTCCGCGCCCGTTTCTGCAAGTTGGTTCTGAACCTCCTCAACCCATCGATGTTCGATAATGGCTACGATAGCAGATGTGCCCGGCTTCAGTCCTTCACCGATCTGTCTCAGGCGATCGTCCGGGATTCCTGAATCGATGACTTTGGCTGTCATACCTCCGACTAGTGCGCCGGCCGCGCCGCCGACAACCACCCCAGCCGGACCGCCAATCAAACCGATAATTGCGCCGATTGTCCCGCCAGCAGCGGCGCCGCGACCTCCCCCCGGATCGGCGGTTTCTTTGATATGCAATCGATTCTTTTCATCCCGGCGTATGACGGCTGCATCTTGTATATCAATTAACTTTTCTTTTCGCGCCAACTTCAATTCCTTAAGCGCATCGCCCGCTGCATCCTCGTCTTGGAAAGCGGCGACAATTAGTTGAATAGGAACATCACTCATGATTTGAACTCCTTAAGTTTATGATAATGGTCTTTTCAAATAGGGAAATCTCGCCGCGTATATCACCTGTTGTACGATATTATGGGCGCTTTCTCTACTAACTGCAGACGACAATTATAGAGTAGCTAACCATCCCCAGCCAATCAATCTGAGCCAGTTTGTCGTCTGGGCTCGAGATCAAGAATCGCTGTTTGTAGCAGAATCCGTTTCAGATCCCTCGTCATCGTCGCTTCCATCTTCTGCCTGGTTCGCTTCATCGGCGAAACAAGCAATCGTTGCCTCGTCAGTAGTGTGATGACTCCGGCGGCACTTCTCTTACCGTCACTCAAATCACCCGTTTCATTAATATGTGACCGGCCTGATTCCATCTTTTCGAATGACCGTCGTGTTTTGAATGTCTATCAAGCCAGCCAAATTCGCTGCCTCTAGTTCGCTAAGGCCTTCAACCGTCCCCATTTCATCGTTAGAAGCGGCAACCACAATCTGATCGGGAATATTGCTCGTATCTTGATGCATCATCAAATCGGCAGCGTAATACGAACGATAAATCTCAACGGCCGGTTTGTCTAAACCTCAAAAGAGAATTGTTCTATTTAATTCTGCGATCGAAATCTCTTATACGGTAAAACGATACTAAACAGGAGTAGCAGAGGTAATATAGCAGGCAAGCCACACAAAGAGTTGCCATCATCAATATCCGTTACCAACGTTGCAGTGGGCGGAACCCCACTTGGTGGAGAAGGAGGCGGTGGTTCTGTGACTACTATCGGAGTTATCAGCGGAGATGTTGCAGACGCAATGACCGGTGATGTCAACGTAGGCACAACCTCGGTCAAAGCAGGAGGGTAAGCCGTGGGAGGTTCAGTCGTTACTATGGGCGGATAAGGTTCGGACGGCCCTTCTGTCGGTATCGGTTCAATGGTAGGCGGCAAATCTGTCGGCGAAAGCGTTGGGGGCGCAAATGTTGGCGGAATCGATGTAGGAACTAACGTAGGTGGATCTTGAGTTGGAACGATCGCCGTTGAACTGCCTTCAGGCACTGATGGAGTAAGCGCTATCACCGGCACTTTGTTAACATTCTGGGTGACGACGGCCGCATCGGGTACCCAGCCATTACCTTCTCCCGCAGATGGAAAAGCGATGTTCCACCAGATGCCATCGGGACTAACTCCCAGAACTCTTGCACTTTGACCCTGTTGGAGTACTCCTAAGATCGAATATGTGGGGCTTGCTCCGGTGTAGACGTTCGTATCAACTTTAGCTGTAGCCATGGGCATGGATGCTGCTTCCTGCCCGCTATCTTGCACTAGCAAGAAGACGGTTGCGGCCATGATGCCACACAAAATAATAACCAGTAGCAGGCCACCCAGAGCAATGAATATCCAGCGATCATCCTTTTCGCGATCGCTTTCTGGTGCTGGGTATTCGATAACCTCAGGTAATGGTTCTTCTTCGACGGTCTCGATAGCTACCGGTGCTTCAAGAGGTACAGGTTGCTCTGACAGTTCAAGCGCTTCTTTGTAGGCATCATTGAATTCGCCGGCCGTTTGAAATCGTTGATCTGGATAATGGGCCATTGCTTTGAGAATAACTTTCTCAATACTGGTCGGCAGCTCTGGGCGAGCAACTCGTGGACTCGGTACTTTGCCGATATCAGGTGGTTGGCCAATCATCATTTCATATAACAGAACACCCAAAGCATAAATGTCGCTGCGATTATCAATTGTGCCACCCTGACCCTGTTCAGGGCTAAAATAAACATTGCCTTGAGATACTTTGCCTTCACGCTGATAGGCACCAATACCGGTCAACAAGGGCTGGTCTTCGTCATCTATCAAAATGTTGCTGGACTGTAAGTTGCCGTGAACTAATCCTTGTCCATGGATATAGTCCAGTGCCTCGCACACTGGCCCAATGATTTGGTATGCATCGCTGGGTTGTTGGTAGCGGTTTATGTTCTCTTGAAGCGTGCCCCCCTCTGCCAAACGACTGACCACAAATGACAAGGCGCCTTCCTGTCCGGAATCATAAATGGGCAAAATGTTTCGGTGTTGAAGTTGGGCCATCAACTCTGCCTGTCTCTGAAACTGCCGGACAGCATTTGCTTCACGAGCCAAGGAAGGTGGCAGAAGCTTAACTGCCACATAACGGCTCATTCCAGGTTGGAATCCTTTGTAGACAAAAGAATTCTCACCT
>JAHEJP010000391.1 GCA_024638855.1 Chloroflexota bacterium | reverse complement strand
ACTTACACCGTACGTTTTCCGGAACCAACGACATTTCTAGGTGACTATTCGTTTGAGGTCATTCAATCCCCTGAGAATAGTCTGCGCGATGTGGACGGACTGCTTCATATTCTGGATTCGGCTGGCCTCGGGGACACGATATTGGTTGAACAATTGGACGAACGGCCGCATTGGGGATCGTCAGCTACCACGCCTGAGTTGGATCCCAATCTGCGTCTGCAATCTTTCATTGGGGCTGCCAGGCGAGGCACGACTGTGCGGCTACTCTTGGACAGCTATTTTGGATCAAGCACCGAGGAACATCTCAACGATCAAACGTGTGAGCAAGTCAATGCGATTGCCTTTACCGAAAACCTCGATCTGCGATGCCTCTCAGCTAATCCCACCGGTTTAGGCATCCACAACAAGATGATTTTGGCCAACATAAAGGGGCAAGGTTATATATTCATCGGCAGCATTAACGGAACCGAGCTGTCCCACAAAGGCAACAGAGAAGTAGCCATCTTGATCCAATCGAATGAAGCATTCGACTATCTAGCTTCATTGTTTGAAGGCGATTGGCCGGAAACAATTCTTTTACCTGTCGTTTTTAATGGCTTCTCTCACCCGGCCAATCATATCTTGATAAGTGAAGTCCTGTACGATCCTTCTGGTTTAGACGAGGCTGAATTTATCGAGTTGGTAAATCCAACCCCGCGGCCGATCAATATTGGATACTTCACGATTGGAGATGCGTTGAAAAAGAATGACTTTGAGGACGTCCGGAAATTTCCCTTAGGTACAATAATTCAGCCCCGAGAAACCCTCGTCATTGCCTTAACAGCGGCCGGTTTCAATTCAAATTTTGGATTTAATCCCGATTTTGAAGTCTTAGACAGCGATCCATTAGTTCCTAACCTGGCCGATGATCCAAATTGGGGAGATCCGGCCGCGATATTACAGCTCGCAAATCTTGGTGATGAGGTTTTGTTTAGGGATCCGGCCGGAAATCTGGTCGATGCGATTGCCTATGGTGAAGGGTTTGTTCCCGGGCATACCACTTGTCCACTCGTCATCAGCACTGACTATAGCCTTCAACGATATCCATTTTGGCAAGACACTGATCAATGTGAATACGATTTCCGGGAATGGCCTTTACCGGGACCCGGTTCGCTGCCATAAACCCTAAAATAGTACTCAATTCTTATGTCATTAGTACTTGCATATTTGACATAAATGGATTATGATCATGCCATAGATAGGGGTCAAAAGGTAAAATACCCCATATATTGAGTTTCTGTCGCATTTATCAAGGTTCCTGAAAGAGGTTCGCGCCGGGAATCGCACAGGGGATTAATAATGAGTTGTGGGATTAACGAGTTGGCGACGGTAGGCATGATTCAAATGGCCTGCTATTGTGGGGCGGAGTTGTATTTCATTGGCGATAAATCAACGGGTCAACCACCATTAGATATTATCGAACAGCTAAAGACCAAATTTGATTCCGGCGATGTCGGTTTCTTTAGTAGTGTAGATGGTGGATATGGGGACTGCCCATGTTGCGGCCTTTCCTATGAGTTACCTGATTCATCGTTAATGGACTGGCTACCTTATATGGATCATGAGCAGTTCACATCTACCATCTCGAAAATAGAAACTGCCAGTATTGGTAATAAGAGCCAATCACTTAGCCAGCCGCCATCACATCGATACATCCTGTAACTCGCTAAAACACAGGCGAATTCACGCGATCGCCTATTCTTAACGGGAACAATCTAAGCTATAGTTCAAACCCTTCACTTTACAATTGAGGATGGCGCGTGTTTGGCATCATACCAACGTTTTTTTGCTTACAAAAGCATAGCTGGTTATTAGCATGAGCGATTCAGAATTCAACTTCGACCGGGAGTTGTGGAAAAGTAGGATCCGGACCATTATCGTGGTGCTGGCTATTACCCTCGCTTTAGCCATCATTATCTGGGCGGTTTTGCCTGGTATAGCGCCAAATTGGACGGGTTTCGTTTCAGACGACAGTGTCGACAGTCTAAATCAGGTAAAAAGAACTCTGTGGGATTGGCTAGAGTTGATGTTGATTCCGGCAGCTCTTTTATTGGGGGCATGGTGGGTAAGCCATCCGAAACGTGTGAAGAGTGATGATCAGGATTCCCATTTAAGCGGCCTGTCCAAGGATATCGAAATAATTGAAGGCCAGCACCAAGAAAAAAGAATCCAGATCTATTTCGATACCATGACCGAACTATTACTCAAGCATGGTCTTCGACAATCCGCTGATGATGATGAAGTTCGCCACGTAGCTAGAGCACAAACCATGACTGTGCTTTGGGCACTAAACAGTGAACGCAAGGGATCGCTTGTAAGATTTTTATATGAATCGCAACTGATTCAGCATCCAGATCCGGTTATCTCTTTGGCTGGGGCAAATCTTTCAGCCGCCAATCTAAGCGGCACCAACTTGAGTGAAGCTAATTTGAGGCAAGCACACTTGTCTGATGCCAATTTTGCCAATGCACAGTTGCACAGCGCGGATTTGGCAGAAGCGGATTTACGCGGTGCAGCCATGCCAGGATCGGTTCAGAAGGAGACGCCAGCAGGAACGCCACGTTTGGTGCCGCCGATTCTGAGGCGAGCCAATCTTAATGGATCAAATTTGCGTGGGGCGCAGCTGGCTGAAACAGATCTCACCGAAGCATCGCTGCAAAACGCCCTCATGGATAAGGCCGATCTAAAAGAGTCTATCTTAAAAGGTGCGGACCTAAAAAACGTCCAGCTTAGGGAAGCTGATCTTGATCGGGCGAATCTGAGAGAAACAGATTTTAGCGATGCCGATCTCAGCGGGGCTAAGATGAACAGTGCCTTGTTAACCAACGCGATTCTAACTAGGGCAAATTTGACGGGTCTGGAAGCCAGACAAGTTAACATGAAAGAAGCCGACCTCTCTGCATCCAACCTGAGCGATGCCCGTCTACCTATGGCCTTTCTATTTGGCTGCAACCTTCGTGAGGCTAATCTACGTGGAGCAAACCTTCGCGGTGCAAATCTGAGCTATGCTGATTTGACCGGTGCTCATCTAGAAGGGGCCGATTTGCGGGGAGCATACCTATCTTCGACCGTCATCACCGAAGGACAACTCGATTCCGCACTTTCTATCGACGGGGCGATTATACCTAACAATAGACTTGTAAAAATTAGCTCGGGTACAAACGGTAACACGAACGGCGAACAACAATCTCAATCCCAGGTAGTCGATAATATTCGGGACAACTCCCCAACTTCATCCCCTAGCTGAAGCGCTAGACATTGAGTTTGATCACAAAGTCTCCCTAAAAAATTAATATGCTCGATGAGCATCGCATCATCCCAACGATCGATACTAGCCTCCATAATCTGAGCCAATGCCGTCGCTTTTTCGATTTTACCGACTGTACCTTTGCCACCAACAGAGATCATAGGAAAACAAATTGCTCCCACTGGGACAGCCTCTGACCATGAAGAGATAAGACTGACCGCTGGATAATATTCTTTTCGATTCGGTTTTGATTCAGGCATCAGACTCCCACCGCTTATAAACGGTGACAGAATCTCGGCGGTCATGGGTGTGAGGGATATACCACCTGGCGTCGGCAAAGCCCAAATACTTTCGCCTTTGTTTTTCAAGATAATCATATCATTGGCCAGGTACCCCCAGCCCTGTTGAATCAAACTTAGTCCTGCGGTCGTTTTTCCACTTCCCGATTTTCCGATTAATAACAAGGCCATATTATCTCTCGAGGCCGCAAAAGAATGAACCATGTAATAGCCAAGGCGTCGCAGTAGCGGGGCGAGACCACTGAACAAGATATCTTCTAGTTGACTCGCCCCAACAATTGACTCTAGAACTTCAATTTCTAGAACTGATCCAGCCGATGGCAATCTTTTAGGCAGGGAAAAATGTATGGTTGCCCGACCACGGAAAAATAACCGGAAATCCTTTTCAGTTTTAAATAAGGCTATCGTCCCAGTTTCTCCCGCTATCCCGGCGATTTTTTCGACAAAGTAGGGTTTGGTCTCGGGCAGACTCGACAATCTATCGACGCTTTTGAATATAATCCTAATGTCGGCCGTCTTGGATCGGAGAAGTTGGTTTTCCATGCCATGTTCATTTGGCAGTGGATCCAGTAGCAGAGTTGGCCAACCCATCATAATCGATCTTAAGCTGTCTTCGATAGCTTTGTCACCGGACTCTATTTGAACATGAAGTGAATCAATTCGAAATTCCACGATAAATCCCGGCCCCAATCATAATAGAATATATACCAAGGTATCGGTCATGGCTGATTGGCCTTGAACTGCCCATACGCGACCATACAATAGGACGGTCAATCGATCAAGATTAAGTAATATTCCGAAACTACCCCCAGTAACAGCCACGAAGCCACTTCCTGCTGAAAATGGGGCGGTTTCTAATCCCTATTTCTTTCTTGATACGTTGAGTGGTTTATCTCAGTCAATGCGAATATTTGGCTATGGATGCAACCATAGCGAATCCGATGTCTTGGGATTAAGAAGCAAGAGTACCTGATGAGCTGGCACTCACCAAATAGCGATTCTATTTATTGCTCGTTGGGCCATCAAACGGAAGACCAGGGCCATCTTGGAAAGGAAAAGCATCTCCAGTACCGGCTCGAACAGTTATCTTACCTTCATAGATGATGGCCGGCGCCTTGTATGGTTTTCGCCCATTATGCTGTTCGTTCTTCACGTTTGATCTGGGGTCTTGATTCATATTCATTAAAAATACCCTGCTATTCAAAATGACGAGAGAATAAATT
>JAHEJP010000064.1:3597-17915 GCA_024638855.1 Chloroflexota bacterium | reverse complement strand
TGGGGAAGTGACCGGTTAAAATAGCCGTTATTAAACGAGATTCAGCCACTTCAGCCGGCTTCGGAGGCGCCTGCCAATCCATAATTCTATCCTTATTGGTAAGAGGTCATACCAGTTAAGAGTATTATAGCAGATTGCGATAGGATTTGTCTAGGGGCTGGCCTCAAATAACAATAGGACCCCTATAGTGAGCGGAATTTATTTATGTCAACTATGTTAATTCGAGATATATATGTTCGGCAGTGGTTGCCAGGAGCTCCCAATCGAAATTAGAGGCCAGATGTTCTCTTGCTCCCTCTCCCAACCTTCGGCGCTCGGAATCGGCTTGAAACAAGCGAACGATGTCTGCTATGACAGCGCTTGCATCACCTGACGGCCGTAATAGGCCCGTTTGTTCATGAATCACATATTCGCGAACCTGGCCGACATCTTCGGCCACCACGGGCAAGCCAATCGAGGCCATATCGGCCAACTTGACAGGACACTTAGTCCGGTTGAGCAAAGTATCGTCCATGAGGTAAAGGCCAACATCAGCTGCTGCCAGGTAATGGGGCAATTCCGTTTCTTCAAGCCAACCAATATCCACCACATGATCTTGAAGCCCGCTTACCCGCAAGCGATCCCTAAAAGTAGCTGAGTTTTTTGCCAGTAAACCTGTGCCAATAGACAGGATGGCAAAATCTGGGATGACTGTCTTAACTCCCTCCAGAATTGTCATCAACCGGTCCGTATTGAACTCAAATAACCGACTATAGAGTAATAAGACTGGCCCTTGACTCAAACCCAATTCTGCCCGCTTTTGGTCCGCAAATGATGTGTCTTGGTCAATCCCAGGTCCATTCGGCAAATAAAAAACTCTTTCCGTCTGGAGTCCACTCGCCCATGCCAGACTCTGAAGGGTTCGACTGGCAACGGTCAAAGAATGATTATGCGCTAAACCCCATCGCTCCTGCCTGGCAAAGAATCGCTTCTGTATGTTTGTATAAGGAGCTATTTCGTTCCAACCGCCCCAACCTTCCCAATCATCGCTATCAACTATCAGCCGCACATGACGACGGTGGAAAGTCCATAACCACCAGGCCACGATCCCGCTGTAGGCCTTAGGTTTAAAAGCATGGACGACATCTGGTTTCCAGGTTAGAGTATCGCGAATCAGGGCCCGACTGATGCCCAACACGCCGCCGTTTAAAGCTGTGTAACGTATTTGAACGCCATCCTCCACCCACTCCTGGTTAGCTTCTTGAGGCGTCTGCCAGGGCGGCATGAATATCTTAACTTCATATCCGCGCCCCACTAATGGCTTGGCAAGTTGTAATGCCCGGCTTCGCATCGTCTTGTTAGGGTGGAAACCAAAAGGACCCACCATCGCTATTCGCATACCAGTTTTTTATCACGAATTTGACGAACCAACGAATGGTAAGCCAATCCCGGGCTGTTCAAATCGTATAAGGATCAAAAACGGAGCTGGTTGAAGAGAGCGTTGAATAAACTGGCTTTCGAGGGAGCACGCTACAAATTGTTATCCATCAGGTGTTGGCGTCGACGTTGGCGTTGATGTAGACGTAGGTGGTGGTGGTGGTGGGGTTAAATTGTTCGATTGGGTCGCTGTTGCTGGCGGCGGATTAATCGGTGTGTTGGTAGGCGTTGGCGTATTGGTCGGGGTCGGCGTAGAAGTGGCGGTTGCCGTGGGAGTCGGCGTGTCCGTTGGCGTCGGCGTATTGGTCGGTGTTGGGGTCGGCGTCGGTGTCGGCTCGACAATGTTGACCGGCACCCTTGCTTCTAAAGCAATGGGATCGAACTCGCTGGTATATGGGTTGTCAGGTCCAAATATAGTCAGCCGGATGGTCGCTGGCCCGCCTGGTATATCGAGGGTGTCCCAACGTGCCAGCAAGCCATTTTCAACGATATGGTTCCGTAATTCTTGGATCGGAGCCCAGCCCTCAGGATCATGCGACAAACCAAAATCCACCAGGAATCCACTGTAGTTCGGGCCTATGGCTGTGCCGTGAATTTCAATCTCACCAGTGAGGGATTCCATCGGGTCCGGTAGAGTGAGGGCGACGCGCGGCCGGGGTGAGTTTTCATCACAGGAGATCGTGGGCGGTAGTCGCAGCGGCAGCGATATGTTTCTTTGTTCGGCCCAAGCTCTCCCACCTGCCGTTTGCTCGATCCAGGATTGCGCATTTTGCCGATCGCGAGCTTGAGTTTCTGGACGGCCGTTCACCACCAAATTAAAAAATGTGGCTTCGTAAACGGATTCAGTACATTTCTCGTTGGCTATGAGGTTAGTCCACAAATCGACGAAGAGAGGACGCAAGAAATCCTGGTCAACGCCCATCGGTAGTTGATCGGCGGCGAATTGCTCGCTGAGCCGGCTGCCACATCCTGGACCTGGACGAGCTCCGGAGTCGGCACATATTTCGACATCCGTGATCGTCGATGGTCGCTCAAAGGCGGACGGGGAGCGGTTGGCCAGATAATTGCTCATGAAGCGATTCCAGATTGGGGAAGCCATGCGAAGGCCTGATTGCGACTCGGCGACCGGTTGATTATCTGTATTGCCTACCCAAACGGCCGTTACAATCTCAGGCGAATAGCCAATTGTCCAGCCATCCCGAACATCAAGTCCTGTCGTACCAGATGTTCCTGTTTTTGCTGCTAACGAATGTCCGTCAATAACGAGATTATTGTTGGTACCAAATTCGGGCTGACGGGCACCATTATCCGATAGGATACTGTTCAAAAGGTAGGCATGCTCCGACCGGACCACTTGTGCTTCATTAACCGCTGCTGGCTGGTGCTCGAATACAACCTCGCCATTTCTATTTTCAATACGGGTAATGGTAAAGGGTTCTTCTCGCCGCCCCCCATTAGCCAGGACACCAAAAGCACCTGCCATATCGACAGGTGAAATTTCTCCACCTCCAAGCGCCAGGGACAGCCCGTGATCGCGAGGCTGGCCACTCTCCAGGCAACCTTGGTCCAGCAGGGAGTTTAGGCCAAGTTTCTGGACCTTGTTGATGAAGTTACACACGCCGACAAATTCCAAGGCTTTCACGGCCGGAATATTATATGAATTGCCCAAGGCCGGTCGTAGACGCAACGGTCCATGGAACTGATCGTCATAATTTTTGGGCACGTAAGGAGGATTGACACCATCTGCGAATTGCGTCGGTACATCCCAGATTAAGGTTGATGGCGTCCAGCCTTCTTCCATGGCCATTAAATAGACGAAAGGTTTGATCGCCGAGCCTGGCTGGCGGGGAGCCAGAGCCATATTTACCTGCCCGCTGATGGTTTCGTCGTTATAGTCGACGCTACCAACCAAGGCCAATATTTCACCTGTCTGCGGTTGGGTCGCCACCAGGGCGGCATTATTGGCTCCGGCAGCGTTAATCTCTGGCCTGCTATTAGCTATCGTCTCTTCGGCCAGCCTCTGTACGGCCGGATCGAGGGTGGTAAATACTCTTAGACCACCCTGGTAAATGGCCTGGGCGCCAAATTGCTCTTCCAATTGTTGGAGAACAGTGATCGTGAAGTGCGGGTGCCTGATAGATACGTTGGGCGGCTGCAAGCTGCGAACGATCGGCGCCGATTCCTCTATTGCAGCCTGTGCTTCCTCCATGGTGATGTAACCCGAGGCTACCATCAGCCCAAGAACAACCCGTTGCCGGGCCAGAGCTCCTTCCGGATTTGTATAAGGATCCCATAGGGCGGGCGCCTGGGGTAAACCAGCCAAAAGCGATGCCTCTGCCAGCGTCAAATCGGCCGCGGATTTATCGAAATATGTTTGGGCGGCCGCTTCGATGCCATACGCCCGGTTGCCGTAATTGATTTCGTTGAGATACAGTTCCAGGATCTCGTCTTTTGGATACGTTCGGAATAATTCAGCGGCCAAAATGATCTCTTTTGCTTTACGGTTGAAAGTGCGCTGGGTGCGTTCATCCTCGTCGAGTAACAAAGCTCGGGCCAACTGTTGGGTGATGGTACTGGTTCCCGACACCGGCTCATTTTCCCGGGCAGCCTGAAAAATCGCCCGGCCGATAGCGAAGGGATCAAAGCCAGGATTTGAATAAAAGCGAGCATCCTCGGTCGCGATTGTGGCATTTTGCAGATCGGCGTCGATCTCGTCCAGTGTGACATAGGTTCGGTTTCCCCGATTGGGATCGGCTAACGAGTATAGAATGTTTCCCTCCCGGTCAAGAATCTGGGCTGTTTCAAAAGTACTAGCCCGGTTGCGCAATTCGCTCGGTGGGGGTAATTGATCGGCAACGATCACGTAGCCCAAGCTGGCGCCGGCCGCAGCCAATACAAGCCCTACTGCCAACAGGATGAAACCAACCAGGATCATTTGCCCCAAGCATCCCATCCAGCGCCGGCCTGACGATTGGCGACCGGAGACAGGAACCGAAACAGCCTCTGGCTCAGGCATGACAACCCTGATCGGTTCCTGGCGTCTGACCCGTATTGGTCGAGCCTTGGGTACCCTCGGCCGTTTTCGAGGACTCTGCGGTATCCTTTGTGGCGGTTGGGTTGGCATCTCTGATATCGGTTTTTCAACAGCCGGTTCAACCGGAGGTATGCTTAACTGAGTTTCGCCAGGAAATGCGCTCCTTGGTTGTACCGTTGTTGCTTCGCTATCTTCTAAGGGTGGAGGCCCGCCTTGAACTAGGTCCTGCGAAGTCAGAGGCAAAGGCGGTTTGTCGACCGATGGCAGACGATCAGGAACAGGGGCTCCAGTCGGCGTCGCTTCATCGTCATATGAAGGGCTAACGTCTGGATCGACCAAAAGAGGGGCCGGCGCCGGTTTTTCACCCGGCTTCCCATGGGTCCCTTCTGCCGGAACCGGTGGGCTTTTTTTCGATTCATCATCGACCTGGTCTGATGGCCCGCCAAGCTCGCGCATTAAATCGAGAAGCGAAATAGTCTCAGCTTCTTCGGCCGGTGTCCTTTTCGGTTCGGCGGGCTCCCGTGGTGAGGCAGGAACTTTGATCTCATCCGCGATGTCGCGGTCGGACTTATCTTCAGGTTCGGCTGGTTCTTGCTGATTTTCTGCCATTAGGCTAATCCATTAATCGTCAGGTTCTAGCGACCATTGTTGGTGGTTGTTCAATTTCGCTCGGCCACTATCGTCCTAGCATTAACGCTCCCAACCTATTATAAGTTCCCTTAGGCTGGCTTGCTTCTGACCAACAATACCATTTTGCCGCGTTGAACAACTTGTTCGTTCTGATTGATGACGCTGATCTTGGCGATGATGCTGCCTCCGCCAAGGCGAGGCAATGTTTTTGACTCCACGATTTCAACCTTTACCCGGATAGTATCGCCGATAAACACCGCCCGGCTGAATTTCCATTCCAATTCTCTGAAGGCCAGCACCGTACCTTCCATGAGGCCGGTCTGAACGATCAAGCCTGTGGCCATGGAAACGATCAACAAGCCATGAGCTACGCGCTGGCCAAATTCACCCTTGGCCGCGTACTCGGCGTCGACATGCATTTGATTGTAGTCACCCGATAGTCCGGCGAAGGAAACGATGTCTCCTTCGGTTATCGTGCGGCCGGCCGTTAACAGGCTTTCGCCTTCTTCGAATTCCTCAAAATATCGGCCCCGTGGTCGGGACTCAGAACCAGACATCAAACTCTCCCATTAATCAACAAACCTTGTTTATTATTTTTCCCACCTCAGTCGAGGAACCAGGCATACCTGAATCGCAGAGGGCTCCACCTTGCCTTGACCTCTAATATTCTTCACCGGCGGCCGCCATCTTCGCGGCCTCGTCGGCGAGGGTCAATGCATCGATAAAAGGATCTAGATTCCCCTCCATAACCCCTGCTAAATTATAACTGGTGAAGCTAATTCGATGATCGGTCACTCTGCCTTGCGGGTAATTATAGGTGCGGATCTTTTCGCTGCGATCCCCGGTACCTACCTGCGCTTTGCGGTGGGCCGCAACCGAGGCATGCTGCTTCGCTTCCTCCCGTTCTTGCAGACGAGCTTGAATAATACCTAAGGCCACCCTTTTATTTTGAGTTAAACTACGCTCTGATTGCACCTTCACCATAATGCCAGATGGCCTATGAACAATGCGCACGGCCGTGGCGTTCTTTTGCATATGTTGGCCACCAGGACCAGACGCGAATGTGGCGGTGACCTCCAGGTCTTTCTCGTCGAGTTCGATTTCCACATCCTCAATTTCGGGCATGACCGCCACTGTGGCAGTGCTGGTGTGTATCCGGCCTTGGGACTCGGTAGTAGGTACTCGCTGGACCCGGTGAACGCCGCTTTCGAACTTAAGTCTTGAATAGGCTCCCTTGCCCTTGACAGACAGAATCACTTCTTTATAACCGCCGACGCCGGTGCTGTTTTCACCCAAGATGTCCGTTTTCCAACGACGACCTTCAGCGTAACGGGAATATACGCGCAGAAGATCGCTCGCGAAGATACCGGCTTCATCTCCACCGGCGCCAGCCCGAATCTCGATGATGACATTTTTATCATCACGAGAATCTTTGGGTACGAGCAGCTTGCGCATCCGCTCCTCAATCGATTCCAGGTTGGCCGATAAGAGCTCGATCTCCTCTTGGGCCATGGCGATCATCTCTTCATCGACGGCCGCTTCCAACAATTCTCGGGTTCCATCTAGCTCTTCGGAGACGACCAGATATTCGCGGTAGCTTTGGACCAACGGTTCCATCTCCGACCGTTCTTGAGAGAGCTCGGCTATTTTTTGATAATCAGCCAGCACCTCGGGTTCGGCCATTTTCCGCTCGATTTCCTCGTAGCGTTCTACGACTTTTGCAATCTTGTCTAACATTTTCTTTTCCGATACTGCTGCATTGAGTTGGGCCAGATCCTCCAGGTTACCCGTATAATTGAACACATACCTGGGCAAGATCCAAGCGAACGGATTATAGCGGTCAGGCAAGTCACGTCAAGCCGGAGGAAAGAAAGCCAACCGATCAATATTCTCTTTGAGTCTGTAATTTCGTCTTACTCCATCATCTTATTGCCGCCCCTCATTTGGAAGCTACAATAACGTTGCCGACTAGCCATAGCGACGATCAAGGTCGGCGAACAGTTTGATTTACCGGCAATTCGTGGCCGAATTGACCAATCATAATAGGAAAACGAGTAAAAAATGAAACGCGACTTTCATCGCTGGTATAGCCCGTCCCTCGATAAGGACATGGAACTCCTGATTTTTGGCCATGCTGGCGCCAGGTTACTAGTCTTTCCCACCTCCATGGGTAAATTCTACGAATGGGAAGATCGAAGTATGGTTGGTGCGCTGGCTGAACATTTGGAGCAAGGTTGGCTGCAGATGATTTGCGTTGACAGCGTCGACGAGGAAAGCTGGTATGCCCGCTGGAAACGTCCTGCTGACAGGGCCTGGCGGCAAATCCAATATGATAACTATCTTCTGAATGAAGTACTGCCACTAACGCGCCAGCTTAACGATAACCCGTTTTTAATTACCGCCGGGGCCAGTTTCGGAGCCTATCATGCCATCAACTTCGCCTTTCGACACCCGCACCTGGTCGGCCGGACCATTGGTTTAAGCGGCGTCTACGACATCAGCCGCTGGACCGATGGCTATAGCGACGACAACGTCTACTTCAACAATCCCGTGAGCTACATTCCCAACGAACACGATTGGGGGCGAATGGCAGCGTTGCAACGCATGGACATCATCTTTGTCACCGGGTCAGACGACCCGCTTCGCAACAGCACCGAAGAAATGGCGTCAATATTGTGGCGCAAAGAGATCGGCAACGCCCTGCGCACCTGGGACGGTTGGGCTCATGATTGGCCCTGGTGGAAGCAAATGATCACTCATTATATCGGTGGTCATGATTGAGCGATCGGATTTTGGCAAAACCGGGATAATTCTTGAAAAATAGGAAGCGAGTCGAACCCCGGTTTTGCTCGAGTTAACACCAACCTAGACAGTCCTTTTTAATTTATAAACCTTTTGGTGTTCACCTGGTTAGCACAGCTGTCGGTTTTTTGACCAGCACTTAAATTGAAGGAGGATCTTAAATGAGCCTAAAAGTCGGATTATTAGTCGGCCGGGAATGGTCGTTTCCGCCAGCTTTCATCGAAACTGTTAACGGGCGTGACGAAGGAGTTACGGCCGAATACGTGAAGTTAGGCGGCACGAGTATGGACGAACCCAATCCCTACGCCGTTATCATCGACCGCATTTCCCACGAGGTACCTTATTATCGTTCTTACTTAAAGAGCGCTGTACTCCAGGGCGTTACCGTAATCAACAATCCTTTTATGTGGACGGCCGACGACAAGTTTTTTGAAGCTACTTTGGCCACAAAATTGGGTGTTGCCAGCCCAAAAACGATCGTGTTGCCCAACAAAGATTACGTACCTGGTATCGTGCACCCAGACAGCCTAAGAAACCTGATCTCACCCCTTGATTGGCAGAGCATCGTCGATCATGTGGGCCTGCCTTGTGTGTTGAAGGACGCGCATGGAGGCGGATGGAAAGAAGTTTACGTCTGCTATTCGATTGACGAATTGATCTATAACTATGACCAGACAGGCCTCCTGACCATGGTGCTCCAGGAATTCATTGAATGGGACCATTACATCCGATGCATGTGTCTGGGCCAAAAAGACATCTTACCCATCAAATATAATCCCCATGAACGTCGCTATTACGTCGAGCATGATCACATGACGCCGGAACTTGGCCAACGAGTCATCGATGATTCATTAAAATTGGTCCGAGCGCTCGGCTACGATATGAACACCGTCGAGTGGGCGGTTCGCGACGGTGTGCCTTATGCTATCGATTTTATGAACCCGGCCCCTGATATGGATGTGAATTCATTGACGCCCTTCTATTTTGATTGGGTGATCGAGCATATGGCCGATATGGCCATTGACCTGGCAAAGAATCCGCGGAAAAAATCATCTAAACCGAATTGGGCTGAATTATTTGCCAGCCAGGCAAATTAGGATCTTTTCTCGAAAGCAGGATCCGTCTTCGAAAACCTGTTTCCAGAACAAAGATAGGTGCTGGTAATACTAGCAGAGGATATAGCAAGTCGATGAACCTGCTTCGCGAATTAATCATCTCGGTTTCGTAGAAGCCCTTGATATTGGATCAATCACTAGCCGGAGTCTTGCCATGCTGCTCCAAGATGCCATTCATACATACCACGATCTTTTGACAGATCAGCTCGCCCAAGATTCACAAGTCCAGCTAGATGACCAGCTGCGACGGAAGGGGCTATTTTTCGGTGAACGTCCACTGTGCACTGTGTTAAGGCCCCGCTTTTTCACTCCAAGACAATATCGATTTCTACGCGGCCGGGTCAAGCTGATACTTAGTGCCTTTGACCGATCTTACCGGGCGGCAATAGCCGATCCCAGGCTACTGGCTCAATACAAGCTAGAGGGCTGGGAAACAGAACTGGTCAAACACGATCCCGGCTTTCGAAGCCCGACGCCCGTTTCCCGTCTAGATGCATTTTTTATAACCAATCGAGACGAACTCAAATTCACCGAATACAATGCCGAAGTGCCCGCGGCCGGCGCCTATGGCGATGCCTTCGCCGATCTCTTTTATGGGCTGCCCATCATGCGCGAATTCATGCGCGAATATGAGATTATCAACCTGCCGACCCGCCACCAAGTGATGCATGCATTGATGGATGCCTACGAACAATGGCTCGGCCGGCGGGAAATGCCAAACTTGATCATTTTAGACTGGCGAGAAGTGCCCACCTATAGTGAATTCCGCCTGTTCTTGGATTATTTTCACTCCCAAGGCATCGATTGCATCATTGCCGATCCAAGAGAGATGGAGTACCGCAATGGCAAGCTTTATGCGGGTTCCTTTCAAGTCGATTTGATCTATAAGCGGGTATTGATTACTGAATTGATACAAGAAGGTGGAATGCACCACCCGGTTATCCAAGCCGTCCGCGATAATGCCGTTTGCATGGTCAACCCCTTTCGCTGCAAAATCTTGTATAAGAAAACGAGTTTGGCCGTACTCAGTGATGAGCGGAACCAACACCTCTTTAATGACAAAGAGTTGCGAGCCATCGAGGACCACATCCCCTGGACGCGTACCGTTGAAGAAAGACATACGCTTCACGAAAACAAGCCAGTAGACCTGATGCCTTACATCTTGAAATACAAGGACCGCTTCGTTCTGAAACCCAGCGACGAATACGGCGGCAAGGGCATTGTGCTTGGTTGGTTAACCGACGATCAAACCTGGGAAAAAGCGGTCACCGACGGATTAGAAATACCCCATGTCATTCAAGAAAGGGTTGAGATTCCCTGGGAACCTTATCCAAGCCTTGTCGACGGCCGGGTCCAACAGAGTAATCGCATGTTAGATACGGCCCCGTTTGCTTTCTATGGAGAATATATGGATGGTTGCTTGACGCGTTTAGGAACCGATCCGCTGCTAAATGTGACCGCTGGCGGCGGTTCATCTGTGCCCACTTTTGTTGTGCAAAAGAGGTAAGCTCGGAATCCTTGCCTAGATACTTGTTTATCCTGCTGGAGTAATCATCATGAGACACCCATCCTTGACCATCGGCATCGAAGAAGAATACCAGATAGTCGATCCCACCACCGGCGAACTTCGATCATACATCACCCAAAGTCTGGAGGAAGACCACCGGGTCTTGCGCGAATTCGATTTTGAACCGCGAATGCGGCAATCTATCGTCGAAATCGGCACCAAGGTCTGCCGTACACCAAAGGAGGCCCAGGAAGAGCTAATCAAGATTCGTAAAGGCGTGGCCGATCTCGCTGCCCATAATGGCTTGAGCATTCTGGCAGCCGGCACCCATCCATACTATTTTCCCCCGGATCAAGATTTTCAGCCTGGCTACACCTCTTTTATGGGCATGAAACAAGACGACAAGGACATCGCCCAGAAACATCTCTCTTTCAGCACCCATGTGCATATAACCATCGAAGATAGGGAGTTCCTAATAGACGCTATGAACGTCTCCCGTTATCTGCTGCCCCATGTATTGGCCTTGACGACTAGCTCTCCCTTCTGGTTAGGACGCGATTCAGGCTTTAAATCGTATCGCAATGTATTCTTACGTAATTTCCCGCGAACCGGCATCCCGAGGGTTTTTTCATCTTGGGCCGATTATACTCAGCTCGTTGATACGCTCATCCGGACACAATGTATTCCTGATGGGCACGATATTTGGTGGGATGTACGCCCGAATTTCGCTTATCCAACCATCGAATTCCGTGTCTGTGATGTGTGTACAAGAGTTGAAGAAGCCGTTTGCGTGGCGGCAATTTTTCAGGCCATCATCGCCAAGTTATGGAAATTACGGCACGACAACATGACTTTCCGCGTTTATCCCCACGATATCATCGAAGAAAATAAGTGGCGCGCAGTACGACACGGTTTGGATGGCTTTCTCATCGACTTCGGCAAACAACAAGAGCTGCCGGCCCGTGAACTCATTGGTGAATTAGTCGGCTGGTTCATCGACGATGTGGTCGACGAATTGGGCAGCCGCGAGCAAGTGGCCTACGCTTTCCGGATCATGGAGGAAGGCACCAGTGCCGATCGCCAATTGAGGACCTTAAATGCAACTGGTGACATGCAAGCAGTGGTGCAGCAATTGATCAGAGAGACCAACGATTGGCCGAAAGACGTCGCTTAGATCTCCACAACTGATTACTTGTTGCAATTATCCAAAACTTAATGGAATGACGCGAAAACCCTCGAGCGCAATTGTTTAGAAGTAAACCGCCGCAAACAAATTTCTTTCCGGAAGAATTAATGGCGGTTTCCTTACTTCAGGTAAAGATCGAACCATCTCAAGATATGTTGCAGCCGGGCAACTCGCCGGTCCGTCCGGCCGTTTCGCGACAGTCCATGACTTTCACCAGGAAATAGTATCAGCTCCGAGTCAACGCCCAGATATTTGAGGGCCACGTAGAGTTGTAGACCCTGTTCCAAATCACAGCGTTGATCGTTTTCACTGTGCATGATTAGGGTTGGCGTCTTTGTTTGGCCAATAGTAGCCATAGGTGATTGCCGCCAGAAGTTATCCAAATTTTGCCAGGGTGGCTGGTTGCCAAATTCTTGCTGAAATTCCCAATTGAAATCGCTGGAGCCCCACATGCTGACCAGGTTGCTGACCACGCGTTGGGCCACGGCCGCCTTGAACCGCTCCGTATGGCCGATAATCCAGGCTGTCATATAGCCGCCATAGCTACCACCCATGACGCCCATGCGTTCAGAATCGATGTATGGTAACCCTGCCACATAATCAGCCCAAGTCATCAAATCAGCATAATCAACCGTGCCCCAATCATTATGAATAGCCCGGCTAAAAGACTGGCCATATCCTTGACTGCCCCTGGGATTGCAGAAGTAGACCACATATCCTTGCGCTGCTAGGTATTGAAATTCATGCATGAAAGTGTGGCCATATTGAAGCCAAGGCCCTCCATGGATCTCCAGAATAGAGGGGTAGCGACGGTTAGGATCAAAATCGGCCGGCTTGAGAATCCAGCCTTGCAGCTTATTTCCTTCCGATCCTTCAAACCAGACTATTTCAGCCTGGCCCAACTCGATATCCTTTAGCGTCATTTCATTCATGTGAGTCAGGCGCTTAAATTCACCCTTCTCCAGATCGCGCAGCCAAATATCGCCCGGTTCCAGAAAATCACCCCAGCAACAGGCTACCTGGCGGCCCATCCGATCGCAGGTGAATGTGCCTACAACGCCGGGCTCAGCGATCACCGCTCCTGGCGGCGATCCATCGAGAGCGACCTTTTTAAGCGTGGTCGATCCGTGGCAGGTGTGTTGAAAAAGCAGCGCCTGAGGGTCTGCTGTCCAAACCGGGGCTACCGTCGGCCGGTCGGCGAAGTCCCCAACAGTGCCGTTGCCGACATTGAGATCGTATTCGCCGGTTAGATCCCTCGGAGTAGCCGAGCCATCGGTCGGCACAACCCATAAACTATCGTTTTTCCACCAGTCGCCGCGCCCTTCCCGGCCGACATAGGCCAACCACTTGCCATCCGGAGAAAAACTCAACATCGACTTATGGCCAGGCGGGGAAGGTATCTTTTCTAGAATTGGCTGGTCTGCTCCAAGATTCGAAACGGCCGCCAGGTAGACATCGATCGCATCCGGGTCCAAGTCGGGATCGGGCTGACGGTTTGATAAGAAAGCTATTTGCCAGCCATTTGGCGACCAAACAGGCCCAACTTCATCATAGTTCCCGAGCGTTAATTTGCTGGCTTGGCCGCTCTCCACGTCGACGATCCAGATGTGCCATCTTTCCTCAGGAAGATAACCGCTGCCGTCCTCTTTGTAGTGAAGCCGCTTAATGTGCCTGACGACGATCCCCAATTCGCGTTTTTCCTCGGTTGCCTCTCGCTCAAGGGCTTCCCGGTCTTTTTGCCGGAACTGAATCGCTATCTGCCGACCGTCCGGCGACCAACAAAAAGATGCGAATTCACCAACTAACCTCGTTATCGGCCGCGCTTCGCCGCCCTGAAAGGGCAATTGATAGATTTGTTTCTGCTCCTGACCGCCTCTATCCGAAAGAAAAGCGATAAACCGGCCATCTGGCGACCAGCGCGGCTGGCTATCTGATTGCTCACCAACCGTGAGTTGCCGAGCTTCACCGCCACAAGCCCCTACAAGCCATAAGTTCGTGAACTTCTTTTCGGTAGACCTTTCAATCCGCTGAAGACAAAAAATGATATGCTGCCCATCGGGTGAGATTTGACAATCTGATACCAAATTTAGACGGTAAAGATCTTCAACGTCAATACTTCGTCGTATTTTTTGTGCCATGAACTCTCCAAGTCATTCTAATGATCGCCGGTTTTTTTCGAGCAAACCGTTTCGATCGGGGATTCCTTGTAAGCTTTTCTTCGACGCTAATTTTTGTGTATTGGAACCTATTCGCCCCTTCCTACGTCATTTATTCGTAAGCAGATGAAAAGATGATGATACCAACAATCAAAATCGAACGGTACTCATAATAACCTAAGTGGAGATGAAGCCATGAAGAAGAGATTATTCCCAGTTATTTTTTTCCTTTTTTTGTCTTTAGTGATTGTCTTGCCAGCGGGAGCTCAGGAACCCGATCGGCCAAGGCCGCCGATGCCACCCATCCCGCCCGAGTGGAATTTCGAAGGCTTGACCATAGAATACCAACGGGTAAATGTCGAGATCGATGATCAGGTGGCCACAACCCACATCGATCAACTATTCATCAATGACAATGATTGGATGCTCGAAGGCATCTACCTCTTTCCGCTTCCCCAAGGAGCGGCCGTGA
>JAHEJP010000064.1:0-3497 GCA_024638855.1 Chloroflexota bacterium | reverse complement strand
GTAAATGTCGAGATCGATGATCAGGTGGCCACAACCCACATCGATCAACTATTCATCAATGACAATGATTGGATGCTCGAAGGCATCTACCTCTTTCCGCTTCCCCAAGGAGCGGCCGTGAGCGAGCTGACCATGTGGGTAAATGGAGAACCGATCGAAGCCAAGATACTTGAAGCGGATGAAGCGCGCCAGATTTATGATGAAATCGTACGCCAGCTTCGAGACCCGGCCTTGCTGGAGTATGTCGGTACCAGCGCCATCCAGGCCAACGTTTTTCCCATCCCGGCCCACGATGAGCGGCGCATCGAGATCGAATATTCACAGGTGCTACCGTCCGAAAATGGCTTAATTCGCTACCTGTACCCACAATCGACTGATTTGTACACCAATACGCCCTTGGACAATCAAAGCATACGGGTCGAAGTTCGGTCTGACGAAGAAATCCGGGCCATTTATTCGCCTAGCCATCCGGTGGCAATCGATCGCGACGGCGATTTCCGGGCCACAATCGGCTATGAAGATTCAAATGTCACCCCGGAAAAAGACTTCGAACTTTACTATACCGTAGCGCCCGAGGATATTGGGTTAAATTTGTTAAGTTTCAAAGAATCCGGGCAAGATGGATTTTTCCTGTTACTGGTAGCCCCCACCCTCAATACCGATGCCGACAGTATCGTTGCCAAGGATGTCATCCTGGTACTGGATACGTCAGGCAGCATGGCCGGCGAAAAAATGGCCCAAGCTCAAGATGCAGCCTTATTCGTGCTTGATAATCTTCAGCCAGGCGATCGATTTAACAT
Organism: Chloroflexota bacterium; assembly: GCA_024638855.1. Taxonomy (GTDB): domain Bacteria; phylum Chloroflexota; class Anaerolineae; order Promineifilales; family Promineifilaceae; genus UBA11865. The sequence goes on along the minus strand of JAHEJP010000064.1, from coordinate 2,697 downwards.
CGTTTCCTTCAGCACCGGCGTCCGCTCTTATTCGCCCGATCTCAGGCCGGCACCTGAGGCAGGCGATTATGAGCAATTTATCGACAGTCTGGAAGCGCTAGGAGGGACAAATATCAGTGGCGCGCTTTTGGAAGCGGCGAAACAGGCTGACAAAGAACGGCCGACAACCATCATCTTCCTGACCGACGGCCTAGCCACCGAGGGAATCGTGGAGACGTCCTTGCTGCTGAGTTCGGTGAAAGAGCAAACGCCTCAAAATGTGCGTATCTTTGCTTTCGGCGTCGGCGACGATGTCGATACATTCTTATTGGACAGCCTGAGCCAAAATCATGGCGGAACGACGACGTACGTACGGCCGGGGCAACAAATCGACGAAGCCGTAAGCGCTTTTTACGCCAAAGTGAGCACGCCGGTCCTGGCCGATATCAGTCTCGATTTTGACGATATCATCGTCGAACAGGTCTACCCGCAAACACTGCCCGATCTATTCGCCGGGACCCAGCTAGTCCTGGCCGGCCGTTATCGCGACGGCGGGCCGGCGACTATCACTTTGAACGGTGAAGTTAACGGACGGGAACAATCATTCACCTATGAGGATAATTTCTTCCGCAACGAAGGCGGCGATGAATTCATTCCCCGCCTGTGGGCCACCCGGGCCATCGGCTCGCTCTTGACCCAAATTCGGCTTCACGGTGAAGATCCCGAATTGGTCCAGAGCGTTGTTGACCTAAGCATACGCTACGGGATCATTACCCCGTATACCAGCTATCTAATCGAAGAAGATGATATATTCTCGCAGACAGGCCGCGAGATAATCCTCGAGGAAGCGGAAGAGGCATTTGCCGCTCCGGCCCCCGCCAGTGGTGGCCAGGCAGTCGATTTGGCGGCCGACCAGGCAGCTATGTCCGAAGCTGAAGCTATCGTCGAGGAACCGGCGGCAGAAGTCATCGGCAAAGATGGCCAGGTCCGCTCGGTCAATGAAGTCGTGCGAACAGCCGGCAGCAAGACATTCGTCTATCGTGATGGGGTCTGGATCGATACCGTCTACAACGCGGACCGGCAACAACCACAGCAGGTTGGCTTCGCCGACGATAGCTACTTCAAATTGTTAACGGCCGTGCCAGAAATCGGCCAGTACCTGGCCCTGGGACCGCGGGTATTGTTCGTCATAAACGACATAGCCTATGAGGTCGTAGAAGGAGCCGGCCAATCCACCATCACCTTGCCGGAAGCCCAACCCGTTGAGCCATCAGCGCCAACCGCTAACCCAATCGACAATGGCGTGGATCAACCGACGCCGGATCAACCCGGCAGCACGCCCCAGGTCGATCCCGTTAACGTCGACAATCAAGGCGCGGCAGGGGACCAAGAAGCTGATCAAGGAAATACAGGGCTATGCGCCTCGGCCATGATCGCTCCCCTATTCATCGCCGGTATCGGCTTCTTTTCTTATCGAAAGAAGAAGGACTCCGACCAAACAAACAAATAAGGTCGTTCACTTCCCCCGATTTGGCCGCAGGGTGTAAGAATAATAAACGCTCTGCGGCCATTTTTCTATCCACTGTGTAGGAAAAATGGGGGCGCTCCGAAGGTCGAGGGCTAAGGCAGAAAAGTAAAAGTTGACGTTTACCACCAACTCATGAAAGACAAAGTCGTGGCGCCGATCTCCGCGCCTCCTGGCGCAGATACAGTGATTTCTACCTGCACTTTTTGGCCAGGTTCGATGTTATCCAGATCTAAAACGCCCTTTGATTGCCCTGCCCCATCGGTGTCTGGCAACTCTACATGCTTGGTCAGTCCATTATAGTTGACGGCCGCATCTACCGTAACCCCAGTTACCGGTCGTTGTCCTTCAGGCGTCATCACATCTACGAAAATGGTTTGTTCGTCGCCCCGGTAAAGTATGGGGGCGATCACATTGGACAAAATGACCGCCTCGTTCACTGCGGCCGAGTCGAGCGGCCGGCTACGTCCTGGATTCTCAAAGATACCCACCAACCGATAATGGGCTTCTCCTAGAGGACCGACCTGTACCCTATAATCCAAAGGCGCTTCGGGATGCCACTCCAAGCAAGCATTATCAAAGTACTGCACCCTCGTCCCACCTTCATTTACCTGAGGCGATATGGGATTTCCAAATAAGGCTTGGCCATCGGCAGCTCTGTAAAATGTTAAGAACTCATCTTCTATGGTGAACTCTTCGCCAGGCGTTTCTTCACCGATCAAATCTTCTTCTGCCGCTCCTGTCGATCCCTCATATGCCCATTCACCCAAGGGGTAAATGAGCACTTGCCCGCTATCAGGATCCAATTCTAAACGCATACGTTGGAAGTATTGAACGAGCACTTCCCGGTCAAAATCCTCATAAGGATCTGTTATCGGGTAACCAAAGACTCTCAGACCACCCTTATCATCGTAAAATGATTGGAACTCCGAAGCGACCGGTATCCCGGTCCCGCTTACTTGAGCTTCAGACGGATCGTCCACAGCGCATGCAGCCAGAATGGTGATGCTCAAGGCAAACACCAGCAACACAAAGGCAACGCGTAGAAGGGCCTTCTTTGAGTAAACGCTAGTACCTTTCTCGTTCACCAGGTTCGTCGTCATTGTTTTTCTTATTTAAGCCCAATAGGGACTGAAGTAAACGGCCGCTGATAAATTTCAAATCTGAAGATTTAATGGCAGTTTACTCAATAA
>JAHEJP010000390.1 GCA_024638855.1 Chloroflexota bacterium | reverse complement strand
CTATTTGTACTAGCTGAGCACCGCCGACAGGGAGTTGGTTCTGCATTATATTCTGAAGCAGAACGATTGCTCGAAGAGCTTCAACTAGATTCGTTGCGCAATTGGGTTCACCCCAACAATGATCGGATGATCGGCTTTCTGCGAAAGAAGGGTTACAGCGTTTTGAACAAAATCGAGGTGCGCCGCGTCCAGCATGGAGAATCCTTTATGCAACGCATTAAAGTCGGTAAGAATATTTTCGATTTTTCCGCTTAATTATTTTGGTATAAAGGCCTTTGTAAGCGCCAGCACAGACAATATTCTAAGCTCAGACTAAGATTTTCACTAAGAGACAACAAGCAACATTCTAAATCCTCCTTTTTCTCCTCTTCCGCAACAAGGCCCCCGATAAGGGGGCTTTGTATTTTTTTGAACCGCACAAAAGATCGCTTATACTTTTTGGTGCCGGATGAATATATTTGTGATTGGTCTTGCCCAATGTCGGTACAAAATCAGAAGTAGGCAAACACGCAATAGAGCGAAGTGAATCCATTCGAGGAGAAATCATGTCAGAAACTGCACCGTCAAAAGCCCCTGAGCTTGAGCTATTAAAAGAACACAAGCTCTATGAATTGCTGCCTGGAAGTAGCCCCGAAGACCGATTTGAAGCTTATAGCGTCTGTCGAGCTGGTGATCACTATTTTGTCATTTTCGAGGACACACCCCATATCGCCCGAATGCATATATCTTTATCACCAAGCCATCGAGAGAATATAATTTTTCGGCAGCTAGCAGAACGGCAATTTTACGAAGACATCACTTTCGACCGGAGGAGCGGTCGCTTTTTAGTCATTTCCAAAGCTGAAAAGAAAGTTAACGGCCGCCTCTATCCAAGAATTAGCGAATATTCTACTGATTTACAATTCCTCGACAGGGACTTGGTTGACTTTCCTGTGAATGGAAAGGATGGAAAACTTAGCGCCTTTCACATGGTCCGACGAAAAAAACAAGAGTATGTCCTAGGCCTGTGTGCCCAGAATCACTGCATGGGAGGTCGGAAGCGACAGATTCCTGGTAATGGTCGCATCCAAATCTTCGTCAACGAAGGCAATAATTGGTCTCAGAAGAATACAATAAAGTTGCCAGAAAGTGCAGCATTTAAAGCGTACACGGCTCTGTCGGTACGAAGCGGCCGCATTGCCGTCGCCTCACAAAACGATTCGGCTGTCTGGATTGGTCAGTTTCAGGATGGTAGTTGGGATTTTGTTGACCATGGAATTGTATATGTATTCCCAAAAAGCAAAAAAGGCAACACAGTTTACAGTACTGTCGAAGGGCTAGATTGGAGCGATGATGATGAACTGGTTATTGTCTCCGGCCGTAGAACTCGAGGCCAACCCAAGCGCAGTCGCAAGAAAGACCAATCGATACATCTATTCAGAGTTCCACTAATAGTTGGATGAAAAATTTAGTAGTGCGATCTTCCTTAAATAACAAACGCCTCTAATCTTTATTAGGATAATATATGGTGCATGGAAAAATCGTGAATCTCTATGTGAAGCCGGGTCACAAACAATCTCTAACAGAGGTTTCTACAGTTCAAGCTGAGTCGAACATGGGCCTGGTTGGCGACGCCAGTTACGGCCGGAGCAAACGCCAGGTGTTGCTAATAGAAAAAGAAACCCTGGATGAATTTGGCTTAGTGCCCGGCCAGATCAAGGAAAACATCACCATCGAGGGTATTCGTGTGGCAGGTCTATCTGAAGGAACACTTTTAGAAGCCGGCGAAGCTTTGCTTGAAGTAACGGGTGATTGTCAGCCATGCCAGTACATCGAAGATATTCGGCCGGGTTTACGAAATGAGATGACCGGTCGGCGAGGAACCTTATGCCGGGTAATTGAAGGTGGTTCAGTCCAAGTTGGCGATTCTATATTGCTAACAGATAGGTGAGAATTAGCGAGTTTCAGTGACTTTGCTAAGCCCACGGGGAGAGTCGACGTCATAATCCCTGGCTGCTGCCAAATACATCGAAAAGAGCTGGCCCGGCAGAATGGCGGTGAGGGGGGATAGGTACTCGGGCACACTTTTTGGCAAGGCCAATGGTATGCGAGCTGAAGCCAGTAAATCGGGGACATCACTTATGACAATACTTTCCGCTTGTCGTTCGTTTACTTGGGTTAAAAACGATGCCATTTCCGCTGATAATATGCCGGATGGCGCGATTATGACCACAGGAAAACCGCTTTCGATAAGAGCTATCGGTCCATGGAGGAAGTCGGCGCTGCTATAAGGCTCAACGATGGTATAAGTTAATTCTTTCATCTTTAAGGCCATTTCAAAGGCCGTGGCGTAGTTGAACCCTCGGCCGATAATCACACAATGTTGCATATATCGATAACGGGGCGCGATTTCCTTGATAAGCGGATCCATAGTCAAGGTCTCAACCATCACATCAGGCAGTCGATTGAGTTGGGCGAAGCCTTCTGCTGATCCGGACAATTCAGCACTTAACATGGCGACGGCTGCCAAGGAATTTGTATAAGTCTTGGTCGCTGCAACCGCCCGCTCTTCACCGGCATTTAGGTCTACGACTATATCGCCTGTTGAAGCCAAATCTGAACCCGGTGTATTGGTAAAGACGGCTGTCAGCCGTTTCTGCTGTCTGGCTTCGTCCAGAACAGCGACGATGTCCGGGCTTTTACCACTCTGGCTAATTCCCAGGACAAGGGCATTACCAAATTTTGGTGGACGGCCGTAAATCGAAAAGAGACTGGGTGTCGCCAGGGCAACAGTTAAACCATTAACCGCTCCCAAGACATATTGGGCGAACCTGGCAGCGTTATCGCTTGTGCCCCGGGCAGCAATGACCACATGCGTCACTTGTCTTTGGAGAATCGCCCGAGCAAGTTTCTGAATAGAAGCTTTTTCATTTTTAATGAGCCGAGACAATGCGGCTGGCTGGCCATGGATTTCCTTATAAAGATAGGTGTCGCTAATCATGTTTGTTCTAAGTACTGAATTGGGGTAAATGGACAGGTTGTTGATTTCAATGACTTTGGGCCAGATGCTGCAAATAGGCACCCTAGTTGCAGGAGGCTTTTAAATAACGCGTCAATTAAGTTTTTAACCGGAATCTCTAACTCGTGTCTTGTGTTTTCTGCCAGGCAGTTAATTCAATTGGCGTACAGGTTTCGAAGTTGATAGGCAACCATATTTGGAAGGTCGTCTTACCGGGTTGGGAATCAACTTTAATATCTCCGCGATGCTTCTGGACCACGATATTGTAGCTGATATCAAGGCCAAGACCGGTTCCAACTCCCGGCGGTTTGGTGGTGAAAAAAGGATCAAAGATTCGCGCTTGAATCTCCAGTGGGATACCTGGACCATTATCTTCAATATCAACCTTTACCCAATCATTGACCTGTCTGGTACGAATAGTAATAACAGCTTCATTTGGCGGCATCTCGGATAGGGCATCAATAGCGTTATCAATGATATTTGTCCACACCTGATTCAACTCACTGCCGAAACCCAAGATTTCAGGAAAATCTTCCGTGTACTGGCGCCGGACGCTGGGCCCACCTTTTAGCTTGTGATTCAGTATCAGGAGCGTATCATCTAGGCCCTGCTGTATATCAACATCCTGGACAGGCGCCTGGTCAAGATAGGAGTATGTTTTGAGGGCTTTGACAATGCCGGAGATACGGCCGGCGCCTTGCCTTAATTCGGCAAACAGACTATAAGTCGTATAGTTGGCATTGAGCCAGCGAATCATAGGAGGTAATTGGTCATTTTTGAAATTAGTTGATAGCAAGGTGAGTTCCTCGTCCGAGAAGTTAAGATCGACCAATGTCGGAGCCAATTCCCAGCTATTTTCAACCCCCAAATCCTCCAACCACTCTTCCAGCTCATACTCGCGATCGCTACGAGTCAAAGCATCCATTTCAGGCGGCAAATTGGCCTGGACCTGGGCTTTTTCTGTGAGAACTCGCCAGATTGACCATTGATCATCGCTGAGTTCGGCCTGGCTGAGCCGGATATAAGCATCGCCGGATTCAGTCATGGCATTTTCTAATTGTTCTGCCCCCCGCTTTACAGCCGCAGCAGGATTGTTGAGCTCGTGGGCAATGCCAGCAGTGAGGACTCCCAATTGGGCCATTTTTTCACTTTGTCGCAGTTTAGCTTCTGTCGAGCGCCACCGTTTCAAAATGGAGTAAAACATCGCTTCAGCTGCCGAGGGACTGGTGCCTATTAAATCCTGCAGCTGATCTCGATGGATGGCCAACATCTTCGTGTTTTTTCGAGCCCGGACACTGGCCATTCGAGGTTTATCCTCCAAAAGGGCCATTTCACCAATGACCTCGCCTGAACCTCGAACTGCAAGCAAAACTTCGCGACTGCTGGAAATTTTGACGATTTCCAGTTCACCTTCTTCAATGACGTAAGCCTGCTCACCGTAGGATCCTTCGGCGAATAATTCCTCGCCGGCCGGAAGGTCGACAGCAGTCAACATACCGCACAAGCGACCCAAATCATCATCCGGGAGATCGGCAAAAAGAGGTACTTTTTTTAGAAAATCATACATTGTTCTGTGCCTGGACTCAGGGTTTACGGACATCAATTAAAAACTGAACCTCCATAACACTATAGCCAATGTATGCTATCGGTCAAGGAATTCGGGGTAGCAAAAGAAGCATTTTTTTTACCGAAAATTGCGGGCTTGTCTATAATGAGCCTGTAATCGAAACCCTCAGTATAGTTACATTGTTGAGCAATGGCAGCACAGTGTTAGCTATCACCTCTCCCCCAGAACCGGCAGAAGCTATTGTCGA
>JAHEJP010000389.1 GCA_024638855.1 Chloroflexota bacterium | reverse complement strand
GACCAGGTCGACATCACACGATTCAAATATAAGGGTCCCCGGCCTCGATCTCGCGAAACAGGCATCGTTCAGTTGGCTGATTCGATTGAAGCAACATCGAGCGCTTTACGACCTAATACAGAAAAAGAGATCGAAAAGCTTGTCCGTTCCATAATCGAGGATCACCTGAGTGAGGGACAGCTCGATAATTCAGGATTATCTCTAGGAGACATCAAAACCATCAGGGAGTCATTCACCGAAACTCTTCAAGGAAGGTTCCATGTGCGAATCAAGTATCCTGGCAATGAATCGCTACTGCTCGAATCGGCTGACCAAGGTGGTGATGGTGCTCAGATGTTAGCTTTGCCGGAACCTGTTGAAACAGGTGAGGATGTGATTCAGCCTCAAGAGCAACTTGATGAACCAGTTTCTCGTTGAGATTGAATCAGAAGTTGCTGTCGATGAACCGTTGACGTCTCAAATCATGGTGGCTGCTGTTGCTACCTTAATTCATGAAGGGATTGAAGAACCAGTCGAGTTAACAATATTATTGACCAGCGACGAACGAATCCGTGAATTGAACCGCCAATACTCAGGGGAGGACAAGGTCACGGACGTATTAAGCTTTCCGGCGGGTGATCCGATGCCCGGTGCCGAGAGTTATATCGGCGATATCGTCATTTCTGTTCCAATGGCCGTTCTTCAAGCGTCAGCTGCAAGACACTCAATAACTGACGAAATGAGGTTGCTAACCATCCATGCAATATTACATTTGTTAGGATATGACCATGCCGATGCCGACGAAATGCGAAATATGTGGTCTAGGCAAAATAAGATCTTGGCCAAGCTTGGCGTCTCGCCAGTTGAAGAAAACAGACTATCATGAATGAGCCGGGCAACGACTTATCATCGTTCGGGAAACGAAAGCAGAGTTTTCGTTATGCATTTGAAGGCATTGCTTACGTCTTGCGCACCCAACCAAATGCGCTGATCCACCTTATAATAATGGTATGCGTCATTTTCGTTGCAATTTGGCTAGAGCTGACAGCACAAGATTGGGCTTTATTGGTGCTGGCTATGACGATAGTTTGGACGGCCGAGTTCACCAATACGGCTATCGAGGCTCTCGTCGATCTGGCATCGCCAGAACATCATCGTCTGGCAAAGGTAGCTAAGGATGTATCAGCAGGCGCAGTCCTGGTTGGAGCTATTGGCTCGGTCGTGGTTGGCTTGCTGGTATTAGCACCCCCTCTGCTAATTAGATTTGGCATTAATCCTGAATGAATCAATCAACAATGGACCTATCAGGGCCTGTGATGATCGTGAGAAATGTTATCAAGGCAAGTCGCTCTGGGGGATGTCTCGAAAAGTGGGTGCGCTGCGATCTCTGGCAGAAATGATCGGATGATCAATACCCCAGTTCAAGCCAATATCCGGGTCATTCCAAGCAATCCCATATTCATCCCTGCCGTCGTAGTAATTATTCACGACATAAAACAATGTTACAGCAGACAAGCTCAAGAAGCCATGAGCAACACCAGCCGGAATAAATAGCCCCACGTTGTCCTTCTCGCTTATATCAATAGTCAAGGCATTTCTGTTGGTTGCTGAATCCTGGCGAACATCGACGAGCCCAGCTCGGATTGTGCCCTGAACAACGAGCCAATAATCGACTTGGATATGATGATAATGGAGTCCCCTGAGAACGCCCGCATCTGAATCCGACCGATTACTTTGGATTCGATTCCAATCGCTTTGGGGGAACCAATCTTTGCGAAAAACTTCACTGAACCGGCCACGTGCATCAGAAATAGTATTCAATTCGACAAGATATACACCCGATATCTCTGAAAGTTCACTTTTTATTACCATATAGGATCTTTAGGAGTTCTTTTGTTTCTAAAAACAGAATTGGTTAGTAGCCATTAATGACGGAAGAAATTGCTTATAAAGAACCACAAGTTTGCGGGTCGCTCCGCCAGTCGGCGAATGAAATACGGATACCAGGCTGTGCCATAGGGCACATAGACTCGTACTCGATACCCCTGCTCGACCAGCCAACTTTGTAGATCTCGGCGGATTCCATATAACATCTGAAATTCGTACTCTTCAGGCTTGAGGTTATTCGTTTTGGCGTAATCAAGCGCAGCATGAATCATATCTTCATCATGGGTGGCAATGGCCAAATATAGACCATTTTTCCGTGCCTCTTTGCTCAGCATCATCTCGGTCAATTTAATATAGTTCATATCGGTGTCTGCTTTATCAGGAAAGGCTATATCAGGGGGTTCTAGATATGCCCCTTTGCAAAGCCGAACCCATGCACCTTCACTGATCAACTTTTCAACATCGCTCTCGCTCCTGTAGAGGTATGATTGGATGACAACGCCAACATTGTCCAAATCATAGTCCTCTCGCATGGCTCGATATATATCCAGTGTTATATCAACCAACTCGCTTTCTTCCATATCGATTCGCACACGATTGCCATAGATCTTTGCACGGGTCAATATTTGGCGCATATTACCTAGGGCAAGTTCGGGTCGAATTCTTAATCCAAGTTGGCTTAGCTTCACAGAGACATTGGCTGCCAAATTTGAAGCCTCAATGCGATCTAGTAGGTTCAATATTTCGTCTTTGGCCGCCGTTGCTTCTTGCTCCTCACTTACGCTTTCGCCCAGGTAATCTAAGGTGACCAACATCTGCCTTGAATTTAGGGCACGGGTTGCGGCCATCGCTTCGTCGATAGATTCACCAGCAACAAATCGACGAGCAACCCGCCGGGCTAATCCGAGATCACTAACAAAATTCCGGGCCCATTGAGCGTGAGAAAGGTAAATTAAAATCACCCGTAACCAACGTTCGCCAAAGCGGTAGAAGATTAGAGCGACTAAAATCAAAGTACCAATCAAAGGTAAAATTAGCCAGTTGCAGCCGTTCCATGATTGATTTCTTGGGTTCAATTTGATATACCTCTTGCCTGTTTGCCTATGATTCGGCGGATACCGCGGCAAACAGAGTTTGTTGATTTAAGCGATATTTGTAGTTACTTTCCATTTATGTCCTTGCTTGCAGTGAATAACCACCGTCAACAATGATGGTTTGGCCACAGATCATATTTGCTTGAGGAGTGCAGAGAAAGAATACGATATTGGCTACATCTTTGGGGGTACAGAGTCTTCCAGTTGGTGTCCTAGAGGCCACCCCGGAAAGTAATTCTTTTCTTGCGTCAACAAACGCAGAAAAATGGTTGAGGGCTTTGGTTTCAACCAATCCCGGGGAAACTGCATTGACAACAATGTTCATTGATGCTAATTCTACGCCAAGGTAACGAATCAAAGACTCTAGAGCCGCTTTGGAGGCGCCTACAGCGACGTAATCAGGCAAAACTCTCTCCGAACCTAAACTGGAGATTGCTACAATCTTACCTCCGCCATTTCTTTGCATGATTTTTGCGGCTCGCTGGGCTCCGAACAGAAGTGATCGCGCATTTATATTCATGGTCCAGTCCCAACCCTTGGGTCTCTGTTTCAACGAGGGGCGATTGTAGCCTGAAGCAGCATTGTGAATTAAGACATCTAGCCGGCCGAAGCTATTGTCAATTTGATCAAATAAGGCGTTAAGATCATCTAAATCACCCACATTAGCCTTTATCGTCACAGCTTTCCGACCCAAAGCTCGAATTTCCTCCGCTGTATCTTCGGCCGGTTGGCGGTTGCGAAAGAAGTTGACGCCAATATCAGCGCCCTCGTGGGCGAAGCGTAAGGCAATTTCACGGCCGATACCCCTTCCTGATCCGGTTACCAATACTACTTTCCCCTGAAACTGATCGACCATGACAACCTCGAGAGATTGATCTTCCAATTTTGCGTAGCGAGACGGGTGCGATGTAGCCACACCAGGTAGTTGCCTAGATGATTTTAACCGCCCCTTTACAACAAGCAATATTATGGGTATGCTGGTAAGCCCTTGCAAATTTCACGCTTTAAAAACAGTTGACTCAATCATGGCGAGGTATGTCTGTGATACACGAAAACTCATCGGTGGATCTTGATCTTTTGGGGCCGATTGTCAGAAAGTACAGTGGTAGAAAGCGGGACGCCTTATTACCCATGCTGCATGATGCCCAAAAGATTTATGGATGGTTACCGGTAGATGTTCAAAAAGCTACTGGTGAAACGCTAAGAGTGCCCTTGGCAGAGATCCATGGTGTCATAGAGTTTTACAGCATGTTTTATAACAGGCCTACCGGCCGGCAAGTAATCCGTGTTTGCGATGACATAGCATGTGATTTGGCGGGGAGTAAAGCTTTGTTTGCAAGTCTTAAGGGAAAGCTGGGTCTATCAAATGAACTTAGCGATCTAGAACAAAATATCACCATTGAACAGGTACCTTGCCTAGGTATGTGTGACAAGGCACCGGCAGCATTAAGTGGAGAGATTTCGGCCGGAAAATTATCGGTCAATGACTTACGTTCATTAATTACTGGTGACTACCAAAATATAGCGAACCATGTTGTCGGTGATCCCCGGCTCATTCTTTCAAGAGTTGGTCAGGTCGACCCAAGTAGCCTTCGCGATTATCAGGCCAATGGTGGCTATCAGGTGTTAGATCGGATGCTTGCCATGCAACCCGATGAGATTATTAACCTGATCGATCAAGTAGGAATCGTCGGCCGTGGGGGTGCCATGTTCCCGCTTGGACAAAAATGGCGCTTTACAAGGTTTGGCGATAGCGAATCAAAATATGTTGTTGTCAACGCCGATGAATCAGAACCGGGAACATTCAAAGACCGGATTCTTATGGAGGGAGATCCATTTGCCGTCATCGAGGC
>JAHEJP010000063.1 GCA_024638855.1 Chloroflexota bacterium | reverse complement strand
GTAGTAAGATTTGACCTGATCGGCCGAATGCTTTCCAAACATGACCTCAAATTTCTTGAATCCAATCATGAAGTGATCGTTCTTGTCGATCAGGGTAATTTTGTGGGTGTCGTCCAATATTCCACTCAGGCTGGTGGCCGCTTCTAGGCCGCCAAATCCGGCGCCCAAGATCAAAATCTCGTTGCTCATGTGCTTAACTCCTTGGTTGTATTTTCTGTTCCGCGCTTATTCCCGAAAAGTGAGGTGGAAAGAATAATGTCGGAATAGCGCCGTTAGCAAGTGCAAAGAGGATATCCTATCATCAAATCGCCGTCGATGACTTTTCCTTTGGTTAGTTGTTTGTGCAAAGAGGACATGGGCAGCATGTCGATATCGAGCACCTGGGCTACCATCCCGTTTCAGTATCCTATTGATGGTGGCAGTGTATTTTGTTTAACATACTGCTTGAAAAAAATGTGATAGACTACATCTGGTACGGAGCTTTAAAGAGCATCTCTCGACGGTGGTCAAAGACGAACGGATATGCAACCTGGAGAGCCAGGAGCCAATCTTGATATGATGAGCAAAGGGGAGTCCCCAACAAGATAATCCCTTTCCCGCCTGGTTGCGCGTTAAAACAATATAAAAGGAGCTAAATAATGGACGAACGACGCAAGTTTGCAAAATGGCTGGCGGTTGTTGGCTGGCTGGGCCTGGCAATTGTAATCCTTGTCATGGTTTTGCCGGCCGCAGCCCTGGTAGAAAAAGACTTCATCGGTGGTCTTGTTTACATCGACTCAGACCAAAACGGGGAATGGGATGTGGGCGAGCCTGGATATGGCGGTTATGAAGGGGCCGTCGAGGAAGAAGACGGCTGGGTGGAAAGGTATATTGGGACGACTGTTACTTTCACAGGAGTTGGCAGTGGTCCTGAGGATCCAGTGGTGTTGGAGAGCGCACCGTACCGCAAGCCTGAAAAACATGAAAAAGATGGCGTAACTTGCACCCGCCAGGACTTTAAGCAGGCGTTGGATGACCATCGCGAAGCAGTTAGACCCTGCGAAGGGACTTTCGGGATGATTTCATATGCCGACGACGTGACCTGGGAGGTTTCCATCGAAGTTCCAGAGGGATATGAACTGACCTCGGAACCAGTCCTTCGTTTCATGACCGGGGAATCTGTACCATTCTGTGATTTTGGCATAACACCAGTTGAGTAGGTCGTTGATGCCGATTTCAAAGTGACGTTAATGATTTAGGGCGTTCGTTAGAGCACGCCAGTCGAGAGTGTGTAAGCGGGATCGGTAGCCATCGATCCCGCTTCACTCCTATTGTTCGAAGAAGAATGTAAGGAAGAGCACAGCCAGGGCGTTTTATGTCTTCTATAATAGTGAGTGCAAGCAACCAGTACCCTTCTTCACCCTCCTTCTTACGGCACAACAAGTAGCATTAAGGCCCCCGCCCGGGGGCCTAGCTGTTTCTATTGGATGAGCCCCAGGTCGATATCGGGTAGATAATTATCTCCTTTCCCTAAGACCGCCGTTCACTGAACACAGTTCACCGATCACTGTTCACTTTGTATAGCTGCTACTTCTTCATCGGAAAGAATCGCGAATGTTGCCGTAGCGCTGGCGACTTGAATTTCCCTCTGGCTAACCCGACATTGGGTGGTGATGGTCCTGGTACCAAAGTGAATCACTTCCGCTTCCGCGATGACCTGGCCAATCTTAACCGGTCCATGATATCGGATTTGCATATCTTGGGTCACAACCCGAGGGCTGCCAAGGGCTGATAAAGCCGCACCACCGCAGGCGGAATCTGCCAGAGAAAAGGTCACGCCACCATGGGCGATGCCGTGGGGATTTAGCAGATGTTCTTTCACGATTAAGGAAACTTTGCAGCGGCCGTCGACGAATTCCAGGAATTCTAGCCCTAGCACTTGGGCAAATGGTCCGGCATGAGAGGGATTGTCGTGAATCGCTCGCAGCGCCGCCAGGGCAACGGTGCCTTGTTTAAAAGTCAAAGAATCGACGATCACTTGAGACTGGGCAATGATATCTTCAATCAATGGTTCCTGCCTTTTAATATTTCTGGGAAATTCGTCATGGTTAAGGACAATATTCGATTCCGAGTATATATTGAATTCGACAATAATGTGAACGTAATAATTGAAGATAATTTGCCATATAACCCAGACTGATTTCCAGGTCAATTTATGACCGTTGAACTACTTTACCTTAAGCATTTCCCATGCTATATTATGACATGAACGTTTCTGCCAAAATGCCTGAAAAGGGGCCGCTCAGAACCAGATTGGAGGTGTGAAAATGGCTTCGTACCGTCGCTCACTTAGATTCCTGACACTTTTAATCATTTTGCTTCTGATCGTGACCGCCTGTGTGCGCCCATTCTCGCAAAGCGATGAAGAGGCAGCCCAAGCAACCGCTGAGGCGGAAGTCACTACCCAGGCAGAGGAAGAGGCCCAGCCGGCCGAGCCCACAAATGAAGATGCTGACTCTACAGAAGCCGGTGAAGTGGTTGACGATCAAGAGGAAGAAGCCACGACCGGTGATGAAGAGCAAGAAGAAGCTGTGGAAGATACCGACGAGGCTGTTTCTGAGTCAGAAGAAAGTAGTTCAGAGACAGTAGATGAAAATGAGGCCGAAGAAACGGATGCTGACTCTAGCGATGAAGCAACAGATGAAGATACGACAGATGAAGATGCGGCGACCAATGAGGATTCATCGATGGACGCAGATTCTGAAGCAACAGAGACTGCGGCAGAAACTGCTCCAGAGAGTGGCGCAGGGGAAACAGTCACTTCCGCTGTGCCTGCACCCCTGCCGGCCGTTCATGTCGTATCAAAAGGGGAAAATCTTTTCCGCATCGGTCTCAGGTATGGGCTATCTTGGGTGCCTTTAGCGTATTACAATAACATTCCAAATCCGGACCTTATCTATGTAGGTCAAAATATTTATATTCCGGGAGGACAGGCGCCTCCCGCTCAATCGAAGCCAGAATCTTCATCGTATACGAACTACGTGGTTAAGCGCGGAGATACGCTATTCAGAATAAGCCGGTCCTTTGGTGTTAGTCCGGAAGAGATTGTGGAAGCGAACGGCATTGTCAATCCCAACCGCATCTATGCGGGACAAGTGCTGAAGATTCCCACCTGGACTCCTTAGATATTCTGCCCATGGTCTGGTCAGGCGTTCTAGATAAGTATGGGAGTTATTTGCCGCTGGCGTCTGCGGCTCGGATTATCACACTTAACGAGGGCAATACGCCCTTGGTTGAGTCTAACCGGCTGGCGGAATTCGTTGCCCCAGGCGCCGGGCTAAAACTCTACTTCAAATATGAAGGTCTGAACCCAACCGGATCATTTAAAGATAGGGGCATGACGGCCGCAATCACCCAAGCTGTTTTTGAGGGGGCCAATACCGTTATATGTGCCAGTACCGGCAATACGGCCGCCAGTGCGGCTGCTTATGCTGCGAGATCCGGTCTTCGCTGTCTAGTCCTGGTGCCTGAAGGCAAAATTGCATTAGGCAAACTCGCCGCTTCCCTGGCATACGGGGCAGAAGTCATATCAATCGACGGCTCTTTTGACGATGGTCTAAAAATGGTGCGCGAGATCGTCAAGCGCAAACCAATCGCTCTAGTCAATTCCGTGAATCCATGGCGTATAGAAGGGCAAAAGACCGGCGCCTTCGAAATATGTGACCAACTGGGCGGCGTTGCGCCAGATTGGCATTGTTTACCGGTAGGCAATGCCGGCAATATCACGGCTTATTGGATGGGATACCAACAATACGAACAGGGATTGCCGCGATTATTAGGCGCGCAAGCCAGCGGAGCAGCGCCAATCGTCAGTGGTAAAGTGGTTACCAGTCCGGAGACAGTGGCCACGGCTATTCGCATTGGCAATCCGGCGCGTTGGCGTGAAGCCGTTCAGGCTCTCGACGATTCAGGAGGAACCATCACGGCTGTCACCGATGAGGAAATCCTAAATGCCTGGCGTTTATTGGCAAAAATGGAAGGATTGTTTGTCGAACCGGCTTCGGCTTCGGGATTAGCGGCGCTGATGAAACTGGTAAACGACGGAGAAGTAGATCCAACGGGCAAACGAATCGTCATTGTCTTAACTGGGCATGGCTTGAAGGATCCTGGCATAGCTGTTCGTGAAGCGGCCGAACCCCTCAAATTACCGGCCGATATTAACGCGCTCGAAGCCTATCTAGAATAAAACCTTGATCATTGTATCAGGCGCTGTTCGACTGTACCGTTGTTGGCTACCAGCCTGCTCAACGTCTGTCTCACAGGCTGGTGTCTGTTTATTTGTTGGGATCAATCACTCATAGATTCTGGCGCGCTACCAGCCCGCGGTACGTTATCTCTCCACCCAAACTGAAGACACTATTCGGTGATAGCTAACAATTCCTCGAGCAACCAGCCGCTGACGCCATCCAATGTACTGACTTCTTGCCACAATTGGCCGCCCTGATTCGCGTGTCCGGGAAGTATTAGCACGATTTCCTCATCACTGACAAGTACAAGATTTTGTCCACCCGGCGATCGCCTAATCCATATCCTGCTCCCGCTGGCGTCCACGACGGCCGTACGGCCTGAAATTGGGGTTGGCGTCAGCGTGGGCGTTGGCGTTTCAGTAGGCAGCGGGGTAGAAGTAGGCGTAGCCGTATTCCCTCGAGTCGGCGTCGATGTGGGTCCGGCTGCTGTCACAGAGGGCGTCGTGACCGGCACCGTTAAGGTTGGTGAAACGGGTTGGCCAATGTCAGCAGTTTCTGTCAGGGAATCTTCAACCTCGGTTGGCGGGCCGGCAAAGGCGCCTGTTTCCGGCGTTCCCGGTGTTATAGTGGGTGTGGAGAGTTGTTGGGTTATTGTCGTTTCACCGCTCACAGCGCCTGTTTCAAGGCCAGCGACTGTTTCGTTGCTGGCTACAGTTGCTTCAATGAGCGAGTTTTCTCCCTCAGCGGTCTCTGGTTGCAAAGAGCCGATCGGCACGCCAGCAAGAAAGAATCCGATCGCCAATAGCAACAACGCAAAGGCATAAGAAGTGAAAGCCCTCACACGCAGATCGAGGCGTGCTCGAATCAAGCCTGAACGCTTAAGTAATTGTGGCGATTGACCCAGTAGGGCTAATAATAGGGCTAACAACGCGCCAGCGGCCGATAAGCCCATGCCCCACAGAGTCCATGACGGAAAACCCATTGGCATAATTGCATCCAGTGTACTCGAGCATTGCCGAAGAAGGCAACTTTGTTAATTACAAAGCGGCCAAAGCTGCTCTGTGCCTCGTGCAACTTATGACGGTATAATTCAATCGTACAGGAGGTATTTCAATCGACTATATTTCAATTAATAGACACCTCATTGTTGCTGGAACCGACACCTGATTTAATAATGACCCGCCTTTCCGAACTAACCACAGTTAGGCTGAGATATGATCTACAGGTTTCATTCGCGTTATTGGACCAGTCAGGCTCGTTTTCAATGTCAGCGATGCGTGCTGAATTTCATAAAGGGAGATTTTTTTGATGGCTAATGAGTATGATGTTGCAGTTTTGGGAGCTGGACCCGGAGGATATGTTGCCGCGATTCGTGCGGCGCAGCTCGGTTTAAAGGTCGCCATTGTCGAGAAAGAAGCGCTTGGTGGTGTGTGCCTGAATATCGGCTGCATTCCATCCAAAGCGTTGCTTCGAAATGCTGAATTCGCCCACCTGCTTCAACATCGAGCCAAAGAATTTGGCTTCAGCTTTGATAATTTGGAGCTCAACTACGAAGTCGCCTTCAAACGTAGCCGCCAAGTTTCCCAACGGCTGGTTAAAGGAGTCGGCTTTCTTATGCGCAAAAACAAAATCGATGTTTTAGAAGGCACGGGATCTCTAACAAGCGCGAATGCTATCCATGTAACCTTGAATGATGGCGGTGAAGCAGATGTCGCGGCCAAAAATATCATCATCGCTACCGGGGCACGGCCGCGATCTGTTCCGGGACTGGATATTGATGGCAAAAAAATCATAACCTATATAGAAGCGATCATGTCTGAGACTTTGCCAGAGAAAGTCATCATTGTCGGCGGTGGCCCCATTGGGATGGAATTCGCTTATGTTTGGAATAGTTACAGCGTGGATGTAACCATCGTCGAAATGTTGCCACACTTACTGCCCAATGAAGATCCTGAAATCAGTGACGTCGTTGAAAAAGCTTACAAGAAGCTTGGAATCAAGTTTCACACCAACACCAAGGTGGAGGAAGTCTCGGCGAGTGAAGATGTCGTGAGAGTTTCTCTTGAAGGCGCCGATGCCATAGAAGGTGACCAGGTCATGGTGGCCATCGGTTTTAAGCCAAATATCGAGGGCATCGGTCTTGAGGGGGTCGGCGTAAAAGTCAATGATTTCGGTGCCATTGAGGTCGATGAGGAAATGCGGACTAATGTGGCCAATATCTTTGCCATCGGTGATGTCGTCGCTCCTGAGGGGATCATGCTGGCGCACGTTGGGTCTGCCATGGGTCTCATCGCGGCCGAGGTCATCGCCGAGCAGCCAACCATTACGCTGGATTATCGCATGTTACCCCGCTGCACCTATTGTGTGCCCCAGGTTGCCAGCTTTGGATATACCGAAGATCAGGCCAAAGAGGCGGGTTATGAGATCAACGTCGGCCGTTTTCCTTTCCAGGCGAACGGCAAGGCTTTGGGGCTAGGCGAACGAGATGGATTCGTTAAGATCGTGGCCGATGCCAAGTATGGTGAGATATTAGGCGCTCATATGGTTGGGCCCGAAGTGACAGAACTATTGCCCGAGCTTACCTTAGCCCACTTCGCCGAATTAACGGCCGAGGAAGTTGCGAGGAATGTGCATGCTCATCCGACTTTGAGCGAAGCATTGATGGAGGCTGCTCACGGGGTTGAAGGAGAGGCAGTACATATTTGACCGCGGTAAAAGAAAAGGGGCTGATGATAAAGAAAGAGCCGCTTTCCGCGGCTATCGAGGTGGGCGGTACAAGACTCGAACTTGTGACCTCTACGATGTCAACGTAGCGCTCTAACCAACTGAGCTAACCGCCCGAAACAGAGGCGTCTGAACAACGGGCATTATAACTAGCCATTTGTGCGTTGTCAAAGATATTTGTCTTGAATTGGTGACACCATGGCCCGCAGAAGAAAAAGGAAAGGAAGCCAAAAACAACAATCTAAAAAGAAGGGATTGGGCGAGGCAATATTTTTTGGCCTGGCCCTGATCCTAGGCAGCGTTCCCTATTTCTTAAAGGATTTTTACGGCGTTCAATTCCGTTTTGCCGGCACCTATATCTGGCTGGCAGCTTATATATTTGGCTTTTTGGGCTACCTCTTTTATCTGGTCCAGTTCTTGTTACCCTTATCCTGGTATAGTAGTTGGTACGAAGGTTTAAGGCTATCCTTCCCTTTTACTTTTCCCGTATTGTCACAATTCTCCTCTATATTTCTTATGCGGCATCAAGCGCCGGCGGCAACTGGACGATCAAAAGGCGAATTATCCACGGGTTTTTTAACCCACAAGGCGGGAATGATTCCAAGCTACCAGGCCTTTGCGGTCAATAGCGGTTCAACATATTCGCGGGCAGCCGGCCCAGGCTTCGTGCGATTGTCGCCAGCGGAAACAGCTACCCAGGTAGTGGATCTTCGACGGCATATGCGTCGGATTGTTGTGGAGGCGATGTCCAGCGATGGTATCCCGGTCGAGGTGACGATAACGGTTGTTTTTCATGTGAAGCACGATAGCCAATCACATGAGGATGATTTACCTTACCCGTACGATCACGAATCGATATTCTCGATCAATAACCTTGAGAGTATAAAATCTGATCAGAGAATAATCGCTTGGCCTGAGCGTATCGAGCGTACGGCATACAATTTGCTTGTCGACGAACTCTCACGATATTCGTTAGACCAGCTATTTCAAGGTGGTCAAAATGTCGTGCCGTCTTTGTCCCGAGTTCGAGCCCGATTGAAACGTCGATTGTTTAAGGAATTTGATAAATATGGGGTATTCATCTCGCAAGTCTTCTTAAGCAAGATTGAACTGCCCGAGGATGTTGTGGATCAACGAATCAACCTTTGGCAGGCCAACTGGCAAAGTAGCCTGGAGGATGAAGAAGCCCCCGAGCCAATGGAACTTGAGAGCCTTGTTGAGGAGGTTTCCATAAAGGCACATGCGGCTGTCATCCAAAACATTCTTGATGATTTTGAGGCTGTTAGGGACCAGGGGGGGGCAGAATTAGCCGATGCTATTCTAACAAGCGTGTCCGAGGCTATGAAGACGGTCGCCTCCAATGATGAGGCGTTATCCGCTCTCCCACCGGGCACATCTTCGCGACTGCGACGGGTCTTCGATCCAGGCCGTCTCCTGGAGGATCAAGATGACTGATACACGGGAGAACGAAGCGGTCTTTAGCGACCAGGTTTATCACAAAACAGTAAGCCAGATATTCATGTTGATACTTTTCCTGGGTTATTGGCTGTATATCTGGCAATTTGAACGCGTCAATTACTCGTCGACACCTCCGGAATGGTGGATTGGCATCCTCAATCGTTACCCACTTTTCGAGATTATCTCGCGCTTTTTTTTATCAGCCTTAGAATTATTCTCGCCCAGAGTATTACGCCATTTTATCCCCCTCGTTGCTAGTCTCTGGCTGGCCAGGATAGCTATCAGCCGATTCCTAGAATCATTTTATGATCTGGCCGATCAATCGGCGGCTAAATCATTGTTAAACAGGTTGTTAGCTCGAGGCATACCCAGTACGAGCATCGGATCACTTAATCACCAGAATTTCAGGGAACAGATAGAAAGGAATACTCAATTGCGAGTAGGCGGACCCGGCTATTTATATATTGATTCAGGAGCGGCAGCCATTACGGAACATAACGGTCGTTTCAAACGTGTCTTGTCCTCCGGAAGTCATGCTTTAGGGCGTTTTGAGTATCCCGTAGCCGTCATTGACATTCGTCCCCAGGAGCGTGATATACCCGTCATACAGATGATGACGAGTGATGGTATCGACCTGATGGTTGATGTTAACGTGATATTTCAAATTGGTCGGGACGGTCGCCAACCGAGTAAGCAACAGCAATTTCCTTTTGATTTTGACTCAGCGCGAAAAGCTGCTTATGCCGAAACAAATATTGACGGTGAAAAGCAGATAGCTTGGGATACTATCACGATGTTTGCTACAGCCGCAGAATTAAGAAAATTGGTCGCCGAGTCTCAGCTAGATGATCTGATCCATACCAGGCAAAGCGGTATCCACCCTCATCCGCAATTGAAACGGGCGATGACCCAGAGATTGAAACCTGTATTGAGAGAGATCGGCGTAGAGATTTTGGAATCTCAACTCGGCCGATTTGAGTTACCACCTCCCGTGGTGCAGAAAAACATACATTATTGGCAAACCCAATGGGAAAACCAGAGTGGTGAGCAAAAAGCTTCCGACGCTGGTGAATCCTCAGGGCAAATTGTGGATTTGCGTACAATTGCACTATCGGATTTAGCCCAGACAATGGCCACTACGGTAAAATCAACTGGCATCCCAAGAAACAGGCTAGACCAAAAACCAATAAACGCGTACAAGGTCGTCGAGGGATTGGAGCGATATATTTTGAGATACGCCAGTGACTCTCCATTAGCAAGAAACCAACTAAACGCGGTAACCTATCTGAAACAACAACTTTTGATTGAGTATGGCATTCAGCAGGAAGAAGTCGATTGAAGTTCACTTTGACCAAATTAAGGATCGAAAAAGGGGAGATTGATGAGTGACCACGTTCTCGTTATCGGCGCAACGCTCATGGATACAAAGGGAAAACCAACGGCCGGTCTTGAACCGGGGACTTCAAACCCGGCGACGATCAGTCATGTAAGAGGGGGTACAGCCCGAAACGTCGCCGAGAACCTGGGAAGATTGGGAGCCGACGTGATGCTCATTTCGGCCATCGGCAATGACAGAACCGGGCATCAACTGATATCTCAAACGGCCGACGCTGGCGTCAATGTGGATCATCTCCTGATCGCTGATGACTTCAATACGGGCTCTTACATTGCCATATTGAATGAAGATGGCTCGCTGTCTGTGGCCTTAGATGACGTAAGCGTCATGTCTAAGATAACACCTGGGTACTTATATCGGAATAGACGATTATTTCGTGACGCCTGTATGATCATGATAGATGGCAGTCTCGAACAAGCAACCATTGATACGGCCGTTCGTCTGGCACAACAATATGAAGTTCCTTTGAGCGCCGATCCTTCCTCCACTCGACTTGCCCGAAAATTGTGCCCCGTCTTAGATAATTTGCATTTGGTCGTCCCAAATGAGGTGGAAGCAGCAGTTTTATCGGGAGTTGATTTTCAGGGTTACGATCCTGATGCGAGTCTGGAGGTTGCTCTTATCCTCTCACGGGCTGGCGTCCGGACCATTGCTATCACCTTATCAGACTACGGGCTAGTTTACGCCACACTGGACGAGACCGGTTATATCCCTGCTCGATATAGCCAGATGGTTGACAGTACCGGAACCGGGGATGCCGTGAGCGCCGCCATTATCTTCGGCATCATCAACCAATTGCCGATCATTGAGGCAATTAGACTGGGTGCTGCGGCCGCCAGTCTCACTTTGCAAACAAATGACACGGTTGTCCCAGACCTGAGTTTGGATATGCTTTATGACCACCTAATTGTCTAGGTCCACCGCCATAGCTCTTCCATTGATTCATTGGTCATGATTCCCTCATCAGCATGAATAATCTTATAGGCTTATTGATCGCCTACATCTATATATTTGGCGTGATTGGATTCGCTGAATTATTGCGCCGCAGGCTTGGCTACGGCAGTAATTTCACAAGAAAGTTCATCCATATCGGCGTGGGTATGTTGGCCTGGTTGGTTCCCTTTTTATTTAATTCACCCTGGCCGTTTGTTTTCGCTGCCATTACCTTTGCATTGTTAAATTTGCTTGATTGGCGATATGGATTTATTTCATCAATGTCAAGTAGCGACCGTTCTAATCTGGGCACTGTTTACTTTCCGCTGGCAGCAGCTGCGGTGGCGATCATTTTCTGGGATCAACCACCACTCATGGTCGCCGCCTTGATGCCATTGACCTGGGGAGATGGATTGGCGCCGGTCATAGGCCGGGCTTTTGGACACAATACCTACGTCGTCTTCGGACATGAACGTAGCCTGCAGGGGTCTAGTGCCTTTTTTGTTTTCGGGGGGTTTTTTACCTGGATGGCGCTATGGATAGTGCCCGGACCTCCTTCGATATCGCCAATAGAAGCATTATTACCGGCTATGGCGATCATTGCAACGACTACCATTATAGAAGGGATTTCGCCCTGGGGATTGGATAACCTGACAGTTACAGCGACGGCTATCGCCGTATTGCTTGTTTGGCCGTTCTAGCAGATCCTTTATCGATTTAAGGGCTGGAAGATCTTAGCTATTTCCCCTTGAAGCAGATGTCTGACTAATTCCAAGGACTAAATATGCCTGTTAACCTGGTGCTAAAAAATGGCGTCATCCATACCTTTGACGAGAATATTCCAAGGTCTACAGCTATCGCTATTGCCGGAAATCGGATAATCGCTGTAGGCAGCGATGAGCAGATGCAAGCCAGGCTTGGTCCTGGGAGCCTGGTGATAGATTTAGAGGGGCGATGCGTTGTCCCTGGACTCGTGGATGCTCATGTTCATTTCAGATCTATGGCCCTGCAAATGAAAAGGGTGGAACTGAGCGAGACAGAAAACCTTGACCAAGCCCTAAAGCTAATTTCACAAGACCAATCGAATCAAAAAGAAGAAAGCTGGATTCTCGGCCGGGGTTGGAATCAAGCGAATTGGTCTGAATGGAACTTTCCAAGCAAGGTGGAACTCGACCAGGTAACAGGTTACCGTCCCGCTTTCTTACGTCATCAAAGTGGTCATGCCGCCTGGACCAATAGCAAGGCTCTGCAATTAGCAGGCATTAATTCGTCAACCCCGGATCCCTCAGGAGGCAAGATCGAGCGTTATCCCAGTGGCGAACCGACCGGCATC
This sequence comes from Chloroflexota bacterium, assembly GCA_024638855.1. GTDB lineage: Bacteria > Chloroflexota > Anaerolineae > Promineifilales > Promineifilaceae > UBA11865. The sequence goes on along the minus strand of JAHEJP010000063.1, from coordinate 5,953 downwards.
TTATTTGAAGAGGCCATTGAATTAGTCAGGTTGATGGTCCCTAAGCCAAGCGAGTCAGAAATCGTTGAATCGATGCGTTTGGCACAAATACGGTGCCTTGAAGTAGGTCTAACCGGAATACATGATTTTGATGGTCGTTCTTGTTTCCAAGCTTTGCAGGCTTTGCACCGCCAAGAAGAATTGATGCTAAGGGTCGTCAAAAATATCCCAGTTACGAGGCTCGACTATGCGATTGGTTTAGGCATACGGACTGGCTTTGGAGACGATTGGCTAAGAATCGGTGGGGTGAAGATGTTTGCCGATGGCGCGTTAGGGCCTCGGACGGCCTCGATGATCGAACCATATGAGCATGAGCCGGACAACCGGGGTATCGTGGTGACTGAAAAAGAAGAAATGATAGCGATGGCAACACAGGCTAGCAAAGCCGGTCTCAGCATGACCGTCCATGCGATAGGTGACAGAGCTAATCACGATGTCCTGGATGTCCTGGAGACAGTTCGCGACTATGAAATGACTAATTCCGCTCAACCGGCTCCACCTCCCGCTCTGCGCCACAGAATCGAACATGCACAGATCCTCCATCCCGATGATATCGAACGTTTTGAAAAACTTGACATCATTGCTTCCATGCAGCCGATCCATGCTACTTCGGATATGGATATGGCTAACCGCTATTGGGGGGAGCGCGTTAAAATGGCCTATGCTTGGCGATCATTGGTACAAGCAGGCGCTGTCTTAGCCTTTGGATCTGACGCGCCAGTCGATTCCGTTGAACCGCTGAATGGCATCCATGCGGCCGTCACTCGTCGCCAACCTGACGGCTATCCAGGTCCCAAAGGCTGGACTTCCCATCAGCGAATTTCTTTGCGCCAGGCGATTCAGGCATACACAATGGGCCCGGCATTCACCAGTGGACGTGAACGGAAAATGGGTTCGATAACACCGGGGAAGTTGGCTGATCTGACCATTCTTGACCGCGACGTTTTCGGCATTCCGGATGATGAGCTAGTTGATATACGCATTGCGGGAACGATGGTGGACGGCCGTATGCGTTATCAGACCTGGTAGTCAATTCTCCACCTCGTTGATATATAAATCTTGCCGAGCGAGGGGAAGCCATTCCTGCCAAAATAATCATCCTCGAATAACAAAACCGGCTAATGGATTCCTTGCCATCAACCCAACGCTTGATTGTAGTTGAGCTAAATGCTTAGGGACCCAAGAAGACAAACTCACTTGAAGGCGTTTAGATGCGTAGAAATTCACAAACTCCTCTTGACATTGTTCATTTCTAGTACTATAGTACTAAACGCGGAGCCCGGTGGTACTGTCTTCTCGATGAGGGATGAGGAGGAAAAATGGACCTGACAGCGCCTATCGGCACACTAGCAATAATTGTCGCTTTAGGGACCTTCTTGTTGATTGTCCGTGAAGTCTTACGGATCTTGTGGTTAACGATGCCCGTTTGGATACGATACTTGTTATCAGCATGTCTGGTCGCGGGGATTTTATTTGTTCTTTCGAATCTTTGACAAGGAACCGGTCATGGAACGGATAGACCAACGAGAATCAGAATTCGAAATACTCACTTTGAAGCCACGCTGGTCTTTAAGAGGGATGGTGTTTGAACGGAGCCCTGTGGAAAACAAAAACTCCATTATGCTGCAATTAAAGGGTCACTATATTTCCCAGGGTTGGAAGATCGCCGATATCGGATGGGCAAAACGCCATCGATTTGCCGTTGTCAAGCTTGAAAAACCTTCGTTTATTTGATTGGCTAGCCCAGAATGTAACTTGCCTTAGCACTAACCTCTATAACACTGGGCTGGTTCAGAGTCCTTTTCGTGTTTCAGCTACCAGGTTGTCCACTACCGCCTTAAGGGCCTCCCTCCGGTTTTCGTCACCACCCAGCTTATTATAAACAGCAATTTGCCGATCAGCGCTGGTTCCTTCCTTCAGAATCGTACGGACGTAGTAAACCTCTTCACGACTGCCTAAATCATCCAAAACATCATCCAGAAACTCCAGAAGTTCTTCCATTAGGAAATGAAATGGGACTGCTTCTTCTATGCCAAAATCAATCATATCTCCCTGGATACCGTAGCGTAACGCTCGCCATTTGTTTTCGGTTATGTGCATATGACGGTAGCGACGCCAGGATAAGTTACTGTTGCGAATCTTGATCAACTTTGCGCAGATAGCCTGGAATAAGGCGGCGACACAAACGGCTTCCTCTATTTTTGTACAGATGTCGGAAATTCGGAATTCAAGCGTATCAAATAGGGGGTGAGGCCGAATATCCCACCAAATCTTTGCAACAGGATCCTGTTTTCCGAAAGAGCCAACCTTTTCCAAGGTTTTTTCGAAGGCTTTATATTCAGCCCATGAATTGAAAGAATGAGGTATTCCAGTTCGAGGTAACATCTCAAATACGACGCTGCGATAAGATTTCAGACCACTATTGTAACCGTGCCAGAAGGGTGAACTTGTGGACAAGGCCAGCAGATGCGGGATGAAATAACGAATCTGATTCATGATCTCAATCATTAAGTCTTTGGCCTCGGGTTCTGGGCCAAAGCCGACATGAACGTGCATGCCAAAAATCAATAATCCGCGGGCGACACGCTGCATATCGTCCAGGAGTTCCTTATACCGTACACCTTCGGTTATCGTCTGCTCTTCCCACTTGGCAAACGGATGCGTCGATGCGGCCGCAATTAACAAATTATTTTCCTCGGCCATCGCGATCACAGAGCGGCGAAGGCGGACGATTTCTTGGCGAACTTCCTTGATATTTCGACACACCTGGCTACCCACCTCAACCTGGGATTGCATCAGCTCAGGTCTCAGATTTAGCCTCGTGGGCCCTCTCTCATCCTGGGATAAGAGTTCCGATATGTAGGCGTGTAGATTACGAGTTTCAGGATCAATAATCTGATATTCTTCTTCAACGCCAAGGGTTAGCGGGGGATTTATTATGGACATATCAAGCCTCCTGTCGAGAATATCCAATTCTTCCGGTCACCAATTTCGTAGAAATTCGATTAATAAGCGGACTCCAAATCCAGTACCGCCTCTATGGATATATCCTTGTTTTTTGTCGCTGAATGCCACTCCGGCAATATCGATATGAGCCCAAGCATAATCGGTGAACTGTTTCAGGAAAATGGCCGATGTTGCCACCCCGCCCATGCGACCACCTGAATTCTTGACGTCGGCAACATCCGATTCTATTGCCTTCAAATAATCATCCCACAAGGGCAATGGCCAAACTCGTTCATGGGTTGTCTTTCCCGCAGCAACTAATTTATCGCGTAGTGCGTCGTCTGTATTGAAGAGCCCGGCCGCCATACCCTTGCCCAGAGCTACGACACATGCGCCTGTTAGTGTCGCTAAATCGATGACGGCCCTAGGGGAGTAAGAGGCGGCGTAAACTAAGCCATCCGCCAGCACCATTCGGCCCTCGGCATCGGTGCTGATAATCTCGATTGTCTTGCCATTGCTGGCTCGAATAACGTCGGCCGGCCTGTAGGCATTAGCGTCAGGCATATTCTCTGTACACGGTGTTATACCAATAACTCGCAAAGGTATATTGAGAAGGCCTACCACCTTCATCGCCCCCAAGACAGCTGCTGCTCCACCCATATCGGACTTCATCAAGCCCATGTTCTGGCTGGGCTTAATGGAGATGCCACCTGTGTCGAAGGTGATACCCTTACCAACCAGGACGATCGTGTCCAGATCGTCTCGGTTGGCATTATGTTCCAGTACAATGAACTTTGGAGGTTCACCAGCCCCTTTTGCCACGGCCAAGAAGGCACCCATGTTGCGTTCAGCGGCCCATGATCGGTCACCGACCGTGATTTTCATCTGGTGCTCATTGGCAATTTTCTCTGCCACCTTGGCCATTTTTGTGGGTGTCGCAACATTGGGTGGCATATTGACGAGATCGCGAGCCAAGGTAACGCCGTCGGCGATTGACTCACCAACCCGAACTCCCGACTCAATTAGGGATAACTTGGCTGGGTCAAATTCGACAATCGTCAAGGATTCAATCTTGTGTTTGCTGTTCGGTTTGATTTTTTCTGCTTGGTACTGATAAAGTCCAAGTACTGAACCCTCAATCGTTGCCTGGGCGGCTTCATCTACTGGGAGGCCAGCAATGCCGGCTCCATGAACGATCGTGGCCACATTGACGGCATTTAACTCACGAGCCTGTTTGATGCCCGTTGCGGCCGCCTTGCGCACGTTTTCCAAATTGAAAGCTTCGGATTTGCCCAAGCCGACAACCAACACGCGTTTGGCTGCTAGCTTCTCTCGAGGATAGAAGACGGAAACTGTTCCGCTTTTGCCAGTTAGATCGCCATTTGCTATCAATTCGCTGATAGCGCCACCTAGGGCTTGATCTACCGCACCGGTCGCTCCGGCTGGAACCGTGACACCTTCGAATAGATTGACGATAATAGTATCATCCTTGCTATCTTGTATGCTGCCTTGGGCAACTGATATCTTCATTGATAATCCTCGGTTGAAGAAATATGTGGGCTTTCTGACCAACTTTACACCGATGCGAAAGGATTAACAACTCTTGAAAATACTCATACTTGGCGGGACGATATTTGTAGGCCGGCATATCGTCGAAGCCGCGATTGACCGGGGTCATGAAGTTACATTGTTCAATCGAGGTAATCATAATCCCGATTTATTTTCTGGCATAGATAGACTAACCGGGGATCGTGACGGCAACCTTAATGCGCTAAGGGATCGCGCTTGGGATGTGGTCATAGATACTTGTGGTTACGTACCCAGAATCGTTCGGGACTCGGCCGAGTTATTGGCGCCGGCCATCGACCGGTACATATTTATCTCATCGATATCAGTCTACGCAGATTTCAGCCGGCCGAAGCTGGACGAGAATGGCGAGCTAGCCACTCTCGCAGATCCCACACTTGAGGAAATTAATGGGATTAGTTACGGTCCATTAAAGGCCCTTTGTGAAAAAGCCGTCGAAGAATCAATGCTTGGTAGGGCACTTATTATTCGACCTGGCTTAATTGTTGGTCCGCATGATCCTACCGACCGGTTTACCTATTGGCCTTATCATTTGGCGCAGGGTGGGGAAGTATTGGTGCCAGGAGAACCTGAGAGACAAGTTCAATTCATTGATGCTCGGGATTTGGCTCAGTGGACCATTCAAATGACAGAAAGGGCTGAAATTGGGGTGTTTCAAGCAACAGGTCCTAGCGAGCCGTTGACTTTCATGGATATGCTTGAACGTACCAAACAGGCTGTTGATTCGCCTGCAAGACTCACATGGGTGACGGAAAAGTATTTGATTGAACAAAAAGTTGAGCCATGGATGGAACTACCGCTCTGGATTGTAGGCCCTGAAGCGAAGGGGCTGATGACTGTCGATATTAGCAAAGCTCTAGCCGCAGGACTTTCTTTCAGATCATTGGAAGCAACGGCTCGGGATACGCTGGCTTGGGCGAAGACGCGACCGGCCAATCATGAATGGAAAGCAGGCTTAGATCCACAAAGAGAAACAGCACTTTTAGCCGGTTGGCACGATCTGTTCTGAGCCAGATTGCTTAGTCATCTGGCTCAGGCATTTAAGCGTTCGTGATCTTGCCATGGGTATGCTATCGAACATCACGTAATCAATAGGATTACTTCACCTGGTCATTGATACTGAATGTGACCTTGCCCATGTCCTTTACAACGACACTAATGCCCAAAGTGTGACGGCCCCGTTTTAAGTGGAAACCGGTTACCTTAACTCTTAAAGCCTCACCTTTGCGCATTAGAACCGAGTGTTCGGCCGTCACTTCGTCAAATCCAGCTTCTTGATCGCCATGTATGAACCGACATTGGTTCATTGGGATCGGACGCCTGTTTAGTTGAAGTGGTCGAGCCCCAACAATTCGAACCGGACCTATTTCATTCTTCATTT
>JAHEJP010000388.1:2017-4843 GCA_024638855.1 Chloroflexota bacterium | reverse complement strand
GCTTGCCAGCGGGCGGCCGCCTGCCGATCGACGGTGTAGTAGATCCAGCGGCCGTCGATGACATCCCGCCGCGAGGTGACCAGACCGGCTTTGCTGAGAATGCGCAGATGGTGGGAAAGTAAATTGGACGGCAGCCCTAGATTATCCTTCAACTCGTTGTTACAGGAGTCGCCGGTCATCAACTCGGCAAAGATGCGCAGCCGGTTGGGCTCGGCCAGGGTCTTGAGGACGCCGGTTATCTCGGCCAGTTCAGCTTCTGTCGCCGGTAGCATCTAAGCGGTTTCTAGGGCATCAGCCAACCAGGTCGTCACCTCGGCTGCAGTGGGGATGCGCCCGGCCGAGACCAGCTTTTCATCGATGACCAGGCCCGGCGTGGCCAGCAGATTGTATTGCTGGAATTCGGCCGGGTCGGTCACCTTCACCACTTGGGCCTCGATGCCCAGCATAGCCACCGCCTGGCGGGCGTTTTCTTCCACTTTGTGGCAGTTGGGGCAACCGGAGCCCAGTACTTTAATCGTCAACATCGTTTAACTCCTTGGTTTTTTGAATAATAATTTGTTTAGACTGTTTATCAGACTTCTATTTCGATCGTTGGCTCGACGGTGATGGTCGATTTCACGGAATTGGCCACCAGGCTATATTTTCGGGCGGCCCTTAAGGCTTTTTGGATGCGGGCTTCCACGGCGGCCGGATCATCGCCATTGGCTCCGACCCGGATCTGGGGCCAGAGGCGCACATCGCTGAAGATCTCGGTCCGGTTTAACTCGATCAGCTTGGTGCCTTCAGCCCGGCATTCGTAAGCTAAGAGATTAAGCTTGAAGCGTCCCGCGGCCCAAATGAACATCATCATGATGCAGGTATTGATGGAGGCCACAAAGGCGTCCTCGGGGGTGAAAACACCGGAATGTCCCTGGGCATCGGGCGGGGCGGAGAAGTCCATCTCTGGGCCGTTGCCCATGACGATATGGCCCCAATGTTCGCCTTTCCAGGTGACGGTGGTGTCGTAAACGGCCGTTTGGCTCATGTCAGCGGCTCCTTTTGGCCACAGAAGCGGCCATATTCTTGCTCCAACATTTCCAGATAAGCCGGGTCCTGGTCGCCGGGCACCGGGTTGTAGATCTTGACTTGTTCCAATATTTCCCCGGCTACGCTGGCCGAAGGTCCTTTTCCCGTTTGTTGGAACTGTTCGAAGAGCAGCGGCAAGGCGATGAGAGTCACCGGCTGGCCACTAACCGTCACTTCCTGGATGGGGATGCCCGATCCGCAGGCGCAAGTGGCCGTCTTTGAATGGTCGCCGGTTTCCGCTGGAGCTTCATCCTCGATAAAGAAGCCCTGGCGACGGCTCCACCGTTTATCGAGCAACCCGTCGACCATGAAGGCCATGTGCGCAGCCGTGGCTTCCACCGCTTGCTTACCGGCTTCGTTTAAGCGGCGGCGGCCTTCAGGTTGGTCCAACCCAGCCTCGGCCACCACATCGGTCACCACGATGCTGGCGGCCGGCACGCCCGAATATTTCTCAGTGGCCCGGGCAGCGCAGCGTAACTCGCAGCCGTCGACGGCGATGGTGGGATAGAAGCGAGCGAAGGCGCGATCGCCTTCACCGCCGGCCAGAAAGAGGGGCAAACAAATGGTCACCGTATCGGCCGGCCGCAGGTTTTCCAGCACGCGCAAGGCCGCCAGGCGGGTGACGGTGCCTTCGGCCATCTCTTCGCCCGAGCAGGCCACGATACCGACTTTCTTCTGAGGTAGATCAGGCATCTGACTCTCCTTCGTCGTCGAGGAGTTCGTCGACGCTGACGGCTACTTCTTCGGCCAGGGCATTGGCCAGTTGTTGACCGCCTTCATTCAATTCGGCGATGCCCCGGGGTTTAAATTGGCGGTAGCGACGGTAAACGTCTAACACGGCGTATTCCCCGGCCACCCGGCCGCCGCTCTCGGCCACCATTTTGCTGGCGCAGGCCAATTTGCAGCCGTCGATGGCAATGGCCGGGTTTTGGGCCACGGCCTGGCGGGCTTCGTCGTCGCCTAATACAAGCATCGACAAAGCGACCAGTTGCGCTTGTTCCGGCCGCAACTCTTCCACTACCTCATAGGCGGCCTCTCGGCTGACGGTACCATAGGTCTTGCCGATGCCGCTGCAGGGCACGATGATGACTTTTTTATTTTGATTCATTTAGGGTCTCCGCTTCCGCCCGCATGTGCTCGTAGTAAGCCAGGGGATCGAGTAGTTTTTCCCGATCGGCCAGCCAGTTGGTCGCTTCGATGATGGCCAGCCAACCGCGGCCATAAGGATCCTGGTTGATGATCTCGGCCTCAAAATCCAGGGCTTCATTGACCTCAACGATGTGGCCGGACAGCGGGCAGGGTAGATCGATATCGACCTTGATGGTTTCGATGGTGGCGAAGGTATCGCCGGCGGCGACGGTTGTTTTGGCCGGGGCTACATCGGCAAAGGCGACGTCGCCGTGGTGCTGTTGGAAGAAGTCGGATAAGCCAACGAGGATATGGGCTCCCTCGACTTTTGCCCAAACGCCCTCGGCGTTGTAGAAGCGGTCGGCGGCGACGCGAAAGGTGAATTTGTCTAGGGTGTATTCTAAGAATTTAGGCACGTTCGTTCCTTTCCTAATAGTCTGACATCAAATGATTCAACTTGTATTGAAATAATTTCAGCATGAATTTTAAGTTACCTGCCTATCCCTGGATAGTGACGTTTGTCATGTGAGGTCGCTGACGTTTGTAATATTTCAACGGTCGCTGAAATAGTTGGTCGCCAGCTATATAGAGGGGACGGGCCGTGACGGCGATAGTTTGAATTAGCCTGATCGA
>JAHEJP010000388.1:0-1917 GCA_024638855.1 Chloroflexota bacterium | reverse complement strand
GCTGAACAGACTTTCAGAAAGGCTTTCTTGCCCTATTTACGACAGTCGGGCAATCTTGAATACCAGGCCTATTTGAATACGAGCCTGGGAAATACGTTGTTAAAACAGGAGCGTTTGACCAAGGTCGAGATACATATGCGCCAAGCGGTGGACCTGTGGCCCAAATCCGCGATCTGGAGCTGATCCCGATCTCGCTAACAGCGCAAAGTTCCGCTGTCGAAGGATAGGAAGTCAAGGAGTGTTGGGTTGGTTGATCGATGGAAAAGTATTCACCGCCAATCCATTTAGGAAAGATTTCACTTGCCGGTTAATGTTGCCGGCTTTTTTTGCCTCCACAACACGTGGCGATTGTCCGGCAACATTGGGTTATAATATTCGCCTGGCAATTGGAGGCGGCGATGACAAAAAATTACCTGGACTATTACGATTCACCCCTCGGCTTGATTGAAATCAGGGCTACGGCCGAAGCTGTCACCTACCTGGAATTCGTCGAGGAAGCGCAGGAAGCCGGGCAACCAGGCGTGATGACTGAGCGAGCCAAACAGCAATTGGCCGACTATTTCGCCGGCAAAAGACGGGATTTTGACCTACCGCTTGCCTTTGAAGGCACAGATTTCCAGAAATTGGTCTGGCGGCAACTGTTGACCATCCCCTATGGTCAAATCATCTCTTACCAGGATCTGGCCAAAGAGATAGGCAAGCCCGACGCGGTCCGGGCCGTGGGTGCGGCCAACGGCCAAAATCCCATCGCCATCATCGCGCCCTGCCATCGCGTGATAGGCAGCGATGGCCATCTGACCGGTTATGGTGGCGGCTTATGGCGGAAAGAGTGGCTGCTCAAACATGAAGGCGCATTATTATTGTAGATCACCGAGGAAAAAGGCTTGGTGGCCTTACCGCCGGTCCAGGTATAAAAGTCACGAACGATCTGAGTTAGCAGGCAAGAAGTTTTGAGTAGGCCTAGAAAAGTAACCCACTCGCATTCTAGCGTTGTGTAACCAGCCTGACCGTTTTTTGGAGAAAACATGACACCAGAAATCAACGGCTATTTGGAATTGATCGAGGATCTGCGCGGCCAGGTCGGCGACCTGATCGCCAACTTACCGGCCGAGGCTTTAAATTGGCGTCCCATCGAGGGCCAGGACGAACACGCCACCAACTCTTTGGCGGTGATGGCTGCCCACGTGGCGGGAGCCGAACATTTCTGGATTTACGAGGTCTGCGGCCAGAAACCGCCCACACGTGACCGGCCGGCCGAATTTGAAACGGCCGTCGATGGGCCGGGACCCTTGTTGGCCAGGCTAGCCGAGGTGGGCGAGGAAACACGGCGCATCTTCTCTGGACTGACGGCGGCAACGCTCGACGAAATCCGCGGGGTTCAGGGCCGCCAGGCGAGCGTGCGCTGGAGCATTCTGCATGTCATCGACCACACGGCCCTTCACCTGGGCCATATGCAGATCACCTACCAATTATGGCAGGGTGGGCAAGCGGCCGACTCCCCGCGCTGGTTCCAGCGGTTGAGTGACTAAGGAAACGGGAAGACAATCACCCCCCGGGCCATCTGCCCGCTCAACATATCGGCGTACGCTTCATTGATTTTGTCCAATGTATAAGTCCTGGAAACTAGCCGGCCGAGATCTAGTTTGCCGGCTAGATATAGTTCGGCGTAGTGGGGGAAGTCGCGAGCGGTATTGGCCGTGCCATAATAAGAGCCGGTGACCGTCTTTTCCTGGCGGGTGATGATAGACCCGGGCAGGTTGGTGTCGCTGCCCATGGGCGACAGGCCCACCAAAACCACTGTGCCGGCCGGGCGGACGGCCGCCAGGCATAATTCCTGCACCGTCGGGCTGCCCACCGCCTCAAAAACGGTGTCGGCCCCACGCCCACCGGTTAACGCCTGGATCTGCCCGACCACGT
>JAHEJP010000387.1 GCA_024638855.1 Chloroflexota bacterium | reverse complement strand
TGGTTACAGCTGCTTTCTTCGTTTTATTAGCAGTATTCAGTTATTCCCGCTACCTATTCCACCATAAGCGGAATCAATGGTGGTTAGTTGTTATCGTGATGGCCAGCGTGCTGAGTCTCCTGTCCCGGGAAGAAAGTCTGGTAATCCCCTTTATTCTGGTCACCATTTGGGCTTTGCAGCCGAAACGTCAACGTCCAGGTTTGAGTGAAATCGTTGCCTTAGGTGCGATAGCCGTCGGCTGGTTTACTTATATCTATTTTCAGACAGTACGTCCCGCGTGGGGAGATACCCTCGAGAATCTTAATGCTAATAACCTGATCAATGATCTCGGTCAATTCTTACCGCTCAGCTTCACACTTAGGGCGATACAATCGTTGTTTCCTCAAGATCGTGTTCCATGGGATATCGACCGTTCAGTCACATTCGTTCTTGGGCTCCTAATTTTGGGGCTATTGGCAATCTGGTTTCTCAAAGGAGACCGGGCCACACTCCTCGGACTGATAGGGGGTATTGCCTATCTAAGCGTTCCATACATCATCTTCGCATCTAACGACCAATTGTTGGCTCCTCGTTACATGTATCTTCCTTGGATCGGGTTTTCCTTTGCTCTTGGGGCATCGTTCGATCTGATGACACATTCAATCCGAAGGAATCGCCAAGTGATTAGGTTTGGAATTAGCCTATTATTAGTGGCGTTTGTGACTTATCAATCAGTTCAAATCCGCCATGTCTATCGGAAAATTCATAATCAAATAGAGGTTATGGGATCTGTGCGACAGCAATTGATGGATTCAATGCCAACACCGGCTAATGATACACATTTTTTTGTGTATGATTTGCCTTCAACCAATGACTTCTTCCAATCTATGGCATCGGTATGGTATGATCGTTCCTTTCCAGCACCTGGCGGCAGTTTCGAACGATTGAAATCAAAGGGTAATGCGGACAGTAACTATTATCTTTTCAACTTTCAAGACGGTGTTTTTTACAACTTAATGCCCGAACTCCAGGAAGAGGGGGAGACAACTTTTTTGTGGGCAAGCCCGATGGCAGCCCAAATATTGCATCCTGATGGCTCCATGAACCAACTGGATAGCGATTCGTATAAGGTAAACTTGGATGTTGGACCACCTGATGCCCGTCGATTGGGCATCTTTCTCCATCCTCCCGCACCCAATGAGGGTTGGTCGAGCATCAAATTTCAAGCAACCATTCCTGAACTCAGTTCTCTACGATTTGGCATTCTGCGCGAATCTGGTGGTTTACCCGAAGAAGATGGCATGACCTTTCGTGTCAGGGCGATACGTCCTTCCGGAGAAAGCACAGTACTATTTATCGCCTTCTTGGAACCAGACCAAACGGAGACAAAAAGCCAATGGACAGATGTATCGTTGCCAATGGCCGATTATTGGGGCGAGACTATTGATCTTCATTTAGAGGTATTTGCCGGAAATAATCTGTTACACGATCATGGATTCTGGGCTAATCCCCGCTTCGTGGTAGATAATTCGGCTCAGTATTCACCTGATTAGCTATAAGATCACTACCAGAGTGGGCAATCAGTTTCTCCAGTGTCTCAAAGCGGCGAATATCACCAATTTCAGCAAGGATTTTAGTGCCTGTCCCGGCCCCAGACCTGCCTCGGCTGAACCCGGCCGGGGAAGGGGGATCCAAGTAGCCTCGGACTTGGTTGTTCGCTAACCGGCCGACCCGGCGTGAGCGATCGGGCCTAGCCATTCACATTTACTGCCGGCCATGAGCAATCTCATAGGCAGGCGATATTCTTCATATGCCGCTGGGTAAGGTAAAATAGAGTCGTGACTGCCCTGACTATTGAGATCATTAAGGTAATCTCCGTTGCCCTGGGCCTTCTTTATTATGCCGGTTGGGGGCTCACCCTGATCATACTGCCAACAGGCCTTCAACGGCGGGCCGCCTATCTGCTTATACCCTTCGTCGGCTTGGCTGTGGGAGATTCCGTCGGGCACATGATGTCATTTTTTGGGCTGACCGGCCGGCACTCCCTGTGGATCTTCCTGGTGGTGGCGACTGGCCTGAATGTCGTTGCCACTTTTCTCAAGAGGGAGAGCATGCGCTGGCCTTCGCGGCGCGAAGCCCTGATCGCCCTGTTCGCTTTGCCGGCGCTACTGCTATCCGTCGCGCCTATCCTGGCGGCCGATCAATTGGTGCCTCTTGGGTTCGTCAGTGGGGATCCCGTTGCCCATGCCACCGCTACAGAGTTTCTGACTGATAACAGCTTCAGGGACGAGGTACCGGCCTCTTCGGAACAGGCCGTCTTCACTTCAACTGAAGATAAGATGACCCGCTTTGTGCGGCTCGGATTTCATTATTACCAATCTTACGTGGATCTCCTGACATCCGAATCAGCCTACGCAACTTACTCAATCATCTCTGCGGTAGGGACGTTCCTGTGGTCCCTAGCCGTTGGCTTTTTCGCCGGTGATATCTTGCGCCAGTCAAGGCAAAGGGCGTATCTGGCTACGTTTCTATTTGCCATCAGCGCGCTACCTTTATGGATTGGGTTTGGCGGATATGGCCCCCAGTCCCTTGGCATGGGCTTGCTGGTAAGCAGCTTTGGGGCCTGGGCGTTGGCCCTGGAAGAAAGAGATTGGCGTCACGCGCTCCTTGCGGCGATCCTCAGCGCCGCTCTGGCCGGTATATACTCCGAGGTATTGGTCTACCTGGTCTTGCCCACGGCCGTATATGCTGCCATATTGGTTGTTACCAACCCTTCCAAGCTCTGGCAGATCGTCAAGGCCGGCCTATTGACCATGGGCTTGTCGGTATTATTCAATGCCGTCGGCTGGTGGCGAGCTACGGCCCGTATGTTCGACCTGCGACCGCGCATTGTCTATGGTTCTACCGGCTACGTGTATGGGTTCATCGACCCGCGCCAGATAGTTGGTTTTATCCCTTTTGGCCGCGATGGGACCCGCTGGTACGGCGTCACCATTTCCCAAATCTTTTGGGTTCCTGTATTTCTGGTTGGCGCGACCATCATCTATGGTTTTTCCCAACTGGCAGCGCGGCCGAAGTGGATCGTGACCAGCTTCGTCCTGCCCCATCTGGCGACGATCCTTTGGTTTGCCCTACGCGCGGAGCCCTATCTTTATGGCTATTTCAAAGCCTGGTCCATGGGCTGGTGGCTTTACATCATTTTGTTGTCCGTTGGTTTGCTCGGCTTCTCCTCATGGCTTGGCCGGTCCCGCCGAGTTTCGCTTGCCGCGATCCTAATCCTCCCTTTAACCAGCCTGTTAATATTGGCCAGCTTCAATCTCTCTCGCGAAATGAGCCGGCGGATCCCGCTGAATTCGGCCATCCTCGAAAGCGTTGCTTGGGTCGATGAGTTAAACCCAGAGGGCAGGCTGTATGTTGCCACCGGCGACCTGAATGCCTTGTCCACTTTTTGGTTGGCCCACTTGCTGCGCGACCGGCCGACGAGATATAGCGAGCGCTTAATGTACAATCGTTTCGGACCTGGAACACCCTATCATGGCGAAGCCTACGTGCTGCGACACGCCAGCAGCAAAAATGACTGGGACGATGCGTTTTGGGTTGAATCGAAAATAAGAGAGAATCCGGAATTCGCCCTGCTAAAACTGGAACCGCCCGACGGTCGAGAATTCATGCCACCCGATCCAGATGTTCCCCTGGACGCTCGATGGGGCGATCAAATTCGGTTGCTTGGCTATGATGCGGATCTGTCGTCCGTTACGGAAGGGCGCGAATTGGCCGTGACCCTATACTGGCAGGCCCTTACTGGAACCGATGTTGGCTACAAAGTGTTCGTCCATCTTCTGGACGAGCAAGGTAAATTGGTCGCCCAATACGATGGCCACCCGCGGGACTGGACCTACTTCACCTATCTTTGGTTGCCTGGCGAGGTTGTGGAAGATGATTACGTTTTGACCTGGCAAGAAGATCTGAAACCCGGAACCTACCAACTACAAGCCGGCCTGTATTCGCCCGACACCGGCGAGCGTTTGCCCGTTATCCAAAACGGCCGGCCGGAAGAAAGCCTTAGCGCGCTGCTAGACACTATCATCATAAGTCCCGCCGGGAACCTGGAACCGTAACCCTCAGCGCGCGCCCTGGCCCGGAATGATCCCGGCCGGGGAAGGGGGGAGCGGGTAGCGCCGCCCCCTCGCGCGTCTTTTTACCGGCCGCGCCGGAAACCGGGCTGGCAAAAAAAGACCCTGGTCGTGTTCGGCCAGGGTCCTTTTTGCTTACCGAATATTTTAGTTGATACCGACTATTTCACCGGCAGCATGGGGCATTGGAAATAATCGGGCGGGCCGTTGACCGGGTCTGGGGAGCCGGGGGTGATGGACAGGTGGCCCAGGTCGAAGTGGAGCATGACCTCATCGTAGGAGGTCAGCACGGGCACGATGCCGTGGGCGTCGAAGCCTTCCTGCGTCCACCGGACGGTCTGGGTAGCCCAGCGGCCGCCGTTGTATTCTGGGTTGCCGGGCGACGCTTCGGCTACCGGCAGTTGCACGCCATCGGCGTTGCTGTTGATGATGGCGAATAGCTTGTCGTACGAGTGAGCATTGTTTCCTCTAGGGGCCGGCAAGGCGGTCGTACCCTTGGTGCCCCATACCTCGCCATCACCATAAAGCTGGGGGGTGAAGCTGGGTTTGCCCGGGTTGGCTGAGGCGGCGCCTACGGCCGTCAGGGCCAGGACGACGATTATCATTAGGAACATTGTTTTACGAACCATTTTATCTATCTCCTTGTTTTGTTGTCTGGAAGAAAGCCGAAGTTGTTAACTTGAGTAAAGTTTTTGTTTTTTTCGCCTTTCTTCTGTAAGAGTCGAAAGCTTTTCGT
>JAHEJP010000386.1 GCA_024638855.1 Chloroflexota bacterium | reverse complement strand
AACGAAAGCTCCCTGGGACTCCATCTATCCTGCAGCGATCTCTACATCGTGAAGGGATTCCTCACCCAGCACAACACGTACCCGGCCGTCGTCAAGCCATTCCACGGTTATTCCTTTGCCACAACCGCCGCAATAGGCGATCCATTCATGATCCAGTTCCTCTTTATTCAATGTCTCGGGATCGTCGAAAGTGTATCGGCCGTCTTCGCCGACGAAACCAACTTCTTCCAGTTTCGCTGTCTGAGCCCAGGTATGGCTAACGGCCAGGACCTTGCTACCGCAATCACAAATGAAAGTCGAATCGTTGCTCATATTACTTCTCCCATATCCTGAACTGTTTATTATTATAATGCTACCGTCTGCGGTGGCTGCTGAGCGTAATCTGGCTGACACTCGTACCGATATAAAGAGCGAATTTATGATACACTCATTAAACCACTTACGCCCATTAGCCTTCTTCAATGGCACAGAAAGGAGAGCGATTCATGAGTTTAACAGGGGTCAATTGGGGTTCTCCCAAATACACGACAATGGTAAATAATGGCGATCCCGATAACCGGTTGGATATAGTCATTATTGGCGACGGTTATACAACCGCCGAGCAAACGATGTTTAATGAGGATGCTCGTGTCCTGGTTGACGCGTTCGCTCAAATCGAGCCGATACGCACCTATATCAAACACTTCAACTTCCACCGCATCAACGTGATATCCAAGGAAAGCGGGGCCATCGACCCCCACACGGATCCACCACAGAAGCCAGACACGGCCCTCAAGACCTTCTTTTCACCCATCGCCGAACGCCGTCTCATAGGACCTGATCCCTTGGTGATGTTGGTCGCCACCGAATCCGGTGCGCCATGGGACAAGATTTTGTGCATCGTCAATGCGCCCCGGCGTGGCGGGGCGACGTTGGCTTCGATGACGGTGGGCTATGCTTCACGAAATTCCAACGATTATCCAAGGATTATGATCCACGAGGCTGGTCACATTATCGCCCGCGTGATGGATGAATATACTGGTGAGTTACCCGACATTGATTTCGCAAAAGATTGGTCATTGCCCAGTTTTTTACCCTGGCCCAATATAGATACCAATCTTGAACGGCCGAAGTGGTGGCGCTGGTTAACGCCGGGCGTGGATATGCCCACCCCAGATGTTCAGGCAAATAATGATGTAGTCGGCGCTTTTCAAGGAGCTGCCTATACCAATCTGGGCGTTTACCGCCCGCAACGTCGCTGTCTGATGCGTCGCCACAATCATGATTTCTGCGTCGTTTGTAGCGAGCGTTGGATCCGTGCCGTGTATAAACGTTCGCGGATTGCCGATGGTTTTTTGCCAGAGTTTCGATTGCCACAGCCGCCTATCCGTTGGGATGCTGAAAGACCTCTAATCTTTAAAGCACAAGTCGTCCGCGGCAAAGGCATTAAGACAGTTTGGCGAACGAAAAAATTAGAGCAGATTCGCTGGCGGAGGCGTCAGGCAACTTCAGACTATCAGGATTTCATGGTCACTCTGGAAGCCAACCGTTTTGGAGGGCAGAAAATCCCTACTGCCTGGGCCATTGAGTGTATTCTTGAAGATGGTAGTGACCGGATACGAACACCGTCAATTCGATCCTTATCACGCCAGAAACAACGTTGGTACGTGATCACGATGTGATCTCCTAGTTGCTCTATCCTGTTCGTTTAGATACAAAGCGATTGGTCAATGTTGTAACGATGATGGCGACAATTATCAAGAGGGCGACAATCGTAAAGGCATTCTCGATGCGTATTTGATCGGCCAGCCAACCCAAGCTGAGGGGAGCCAGCAAAATGGCCGAACCCGTGCCTAAAGAGATGCGGGCGCTTGCTTTATCAATCTGATCGGCCGCCACAGTCGTACATAGGGCTAGGGTGATGGGAAAAAGATTGGCCACGCCCAGTCCAGCGATGAACAGTCCAGCAAGGTTAATAGCCGTAAGACGGGCCAGCCAGAAAATCACGAAGCCGATCATGACTAGACTGAGCATCATTAATAGCAAAGCCCCGGGGGCAATAATTCGGGTCAACCGGCTACCGGCGATACGGCCGACGACCATCGCCAATAAGAAGGCGCTCATGGCTGTTGCTGCAGCTGTTTTTGGCAAACCGACGACATTCGCCAGGAATTCGGCTCCCCAGAATACCAAGCACCATTCAATGGCGACGCTAACGACGATCACCAGCCAATATGCCCAATATTCGGCCGGCAGTCGTCTGTGGATTTTGCTCTCTATTCCTCGAAAGTCATCGCTCTCTGGAATTTGGACGCCGCGAAAGCGCCAGATGATGAGCAGCAAGGCAATGAACGGTAAGAGTAAGGCGAAACGCCAGCCAAGGCCGGTCTGTTGGAATTGGCCGACAAACAGCGGCACGAGCATGGCGCCTGAGCTAGAAGCGACATTGGCTTCAGTCAGAGCGATAGCCCTCTGATCACCATGCCGATCCGATAAGGCGGCCTGGATCGCCACTAGCAGCAACGTGCCGAGGTAACCCATCAGAAAAAATGCAGCGATGGTCATCGCGACCTGTTGGGCCAGGATGAACCACAAAGCACCGGCAGCCATTCCCACCGTCCCTGCCCAAAAGACGGACGAGCGACCCAGGCGGCGGGCCAGGGTGTCACCGCTAATGCCGGCTAATATCATACCCAAGGCGAAAGCGCTGAAGTGAAAACCGCCCACCGTGTAGCTGAGATTCAACTCGTCCCGCAAAAAGGGCATCAATGGTCCAGGAGCCGCTTGTAGATAGCCGTAGAAAGCCATCATCAGAAAGGCTAACCAGGTGAAGCGATCGCGAACGAAGGCTGTTCGGGAGGGTTTGAAACTCATCAGCTATTGCTTAACAGGCCATTTAGGTAAAATTGCGCAAATCTTTATGGAATAGCGTGCAATCCCGCGAGCGCAATTGTTCAGAAGTAAACCGCCGTTGACAAAGTTCATTCCCGAAGAATTAATGGCGGTTTACTTAGATTGCCGGTGGAGTCTACCTTAATAGGTCTGGTAGGGGTAAAATCAGCCCGATCGCAGGAATGTAGGACCATCGATGAACATAACAAGGTTTCTGATATGGAGGAAGATCTTGGAGAAAAACTCTAACAGAAGTTCGAACCAAAGTAAACGGGCCCTAAGTTACTTTCGAATGTCAGACCGGTCAGACCAAAGGGCAAATTTCTCATTTATCAATCACTTTTCCTTTATCATATTATTGGTGGGGCTGCTATTACTTTCTGCCTGTAGCAGTGGCGGCCAAGAGCCCACAGCTGAACCTACTCTTGAAGCTACATCACCTGTGCCTGTCGTAGCAACGGTTCCACCCAAGGCGACTGAGGTTGGCCCTCCTACTCCGGCTGGTTACCCAGCGCCGGCTAATGATATCGGGGCACCTGAACCGCCTGGTTATCCCGAGCCGCCTTCTATTGAACCTACCGTTGATCCCTATCCGGGTGGTTTCGCCGTCATCCAGCATTCAGCCGGCGTCCAATGTGAAGATCCTCTCTTTCCCGATCTGGATTCGGCGATAGCGGCGCTCGAGCAAGCCGGCATCAAGGTACAGGAAGGAGAAGAAATGCAGCTCTTGGTCTGCGAATCCTGCAGCTGCCCGACCAGCACCCATTACCGGGTCCTTATCCATCCGGCCGAGCTCGATGCCGCTCTGGCACTGGGCTGGCAGCGAGGTAACTAGCGCGATGCTTCGTTTTCTGACGGCTGGCGAATCTCATGGCCCGGAATTGACGGCAATCTTAGAGGGAATGCCGGCCGGATTGACCATTGATCGGCAGGAAATCAATCGACAAATGGCTAGACGACAAAAAGGCTATGGCTCTGGCGGACGGATGAAGATTGAGAAGGATGCCGTCCAGATTACGGCTGGGGTAATGCAAGGACTCACTACAGGCAGCCCTATCGCCATTCATTTACGCAATTTAGATTATGCCAAGTGGAGCGTTAAAGACGTCCCGCCTATGACCATTCCGCGCCCAGGTCATGCCGATTTAACAGGGGCCATTAAGTACGATTATTCGGATTTACGCTTATCTCTCGAACGGGCTTCAGCTCGGGAAACGGCCGCCCGGGTAGCCGTTGGCGCCATCTGCAAACAGTTTTTGAGCACATTAGACATAACCATCGGCAGCTATGTCGTTAGCATTGGGGAGATCAGGGCTAATATTCCGCCCGATATGGACTATGAAGAGCGTTTTTTGACCGCCGAGAGGAATGAAGTGCGTTGCCCCATTCCGGAAGCGTCCGTGTCGATGCAAGCCCGCATTCGCCAAATCATGGACTCCAAGGACACTTTAGGTGGCGTCTTTGAGGTAATAGCTCTTGGTCTTCCGCCAGGATTAGGCAGCCACGTCCATTGGGACCGCCGCCTGGACGGTCGCTTGTTATGGTCAGTTGGCTCGATTCAGGCCATCAAAGGCGTTGAAATCGGGCCGGCGTTCGAAAACGCATCACGACCGGGATCGGAAGTCCATGATGAGATATTTCTCGCGGAGGGCGGCAAGTTGACCCGAGGAAGTAACCACGCTGGCGGATTCGAAGGTGGCATTACTACCGGGGAACCGGTGGTCATTCGCGCGGCCATGAAGCCCATCTCTACCGTGCTCAATCCCCGCCGTTCGGTGGATTTGGCTAGTGGCCAAAAGGCGGAAACGATCTATGAACGTTCAGATTTCTGCGCAGTTCCTCGGGCAGCCGTTGTTGGAGAAGCGATGGCGGCCATCACACTGGCCGATGCCATGATCGAGAAGTTGGGTGGTGATACCGTTGGCGATATGCAAGATAATTTGGCTACCCTTCGCCAGGCTCGTCTCCAGGACCTGGCTATGGACGACGTTCCCTGGCG
>JAHEJP010000385.1 GCA_024638855.1 Chloroflexota bacterium | reverse complement strand
AACCCGTACCAACGACAAGGTTGAATACAGCTGAAACGCCATGGTCCGCCATGACTTGATTACAGATGTGCTGCAGCGCGATAGCAGTCAACGGCGTTTGTTCAGATGGTTTCCAGATTACAGAATCGCCACACGTCGCAGCAATTGCAGAATTCCAGGACCAAACGGCAACTGGAAAATTAAAGGCGGTTATTACTCCAATTGGGCCCATGGGATGCCATTGTTCATACATTCGGTGACCTGGACGCTCCGAGTGCATTGATAGCCCATATAGTTGCCGAGAAAGTCCTACAGCGAAGTCGCAAATATCGATCATTTCCTGGACCTCGCCCTGGCTTTCGACTCGAATCTTACCCATTTCAAGGCTGATCAGGTCAGATAGAGGTTCTTTCAATTCTCTAACTGCATTTCCAAGGTCTCGGATGAGCTGCCCTCTCTTTGGGGCCGGAATACTTCTCCAGTTTTGAAACCCATTTTGAGCTCGTTGGACAATCTGGTTGTAGACAGGTCGCGTTACCTGAACAACCGATGCAATCGGCTCCTCTGTGGTTGGATTATAGGATACTAATTTGACTCCTTCTTTATCAAGAACCCAATCATTAATTCCTGCGCAAGCACCTGGATTAACATCTTTGATCTGTAACTTTCTAAGTAATGCCTGCATATCACTACCTCATTTTCTAATAATCATCAGGTTCTCTCGATGAGTTTAGCACAGGCATAAGCCGGTCACCAACGCAAATTGACGGATATTGACCAGATAATATCTTTTCCTGTAGAATAATCAGCTATCTAACTTAAGGAGGATCAATGAGCACTGACATTAAAACAGACGGTATCACACTGAGCCGTACCATGGGGCTTTTAGACATCACGATGATCGGCGTAGGAGCTATGATCGGCGCCGGCATTTTTGTATTAACCGGTATTGCTGCTGGGGTTGCCGGTCCGGCCCTTGTAATCGCTTTTTTTCTGAATGGCATTGTGACTACTTTTACGGCATTATCTTATGCAGAATTGGGTTCCAGTTTCCCTGAAGCCGGCGGTGGATATCTTTGGGTAAAGGAAGGGATGAGCGGAACTCAAGGTTTCCTTGCAGGGTGGATGAGCTGGTTTGCCCATGCTGTGGCTTGCTCGTTGTATGGCCTCGGTTTTGGTCGTTTTGCGGTTGAACTCTGGGTTCTGGCTGGCCTTCCAACATTTGGCCTTTCAAGCGAACTGATGACGCTGATATTCATGGTCATTATTGTCAGTCTATTTTCATATATAAACTTTCGAGGAGCCAGTGAGGCTGGTACTATCGGCAACTTTGTAACCATTGCCAAGGTTATAATTCTGCTCATATTTGTCGCCTTTGGTCTCTTTGCCATGTTACAGAGACCTGATGCTGTCAATGTATTTAAAGAGGATCTATTGCCAAACGGTATTGGAGGGGTCTTTTTGGCCATGGCGTTGACGTTTATTGCCTTCGAGGGATACGAAATCATCGCACAGAGTGGCGAAGAAGTGATGGACCCGATGCGCAACATACCGCGAGCGATCTTTATATCGATAGCAGTCGTTGTCGTGATTTACGTATTAGTCGCCTTCGTCGCTATCGGCGCAACCACACAGACGGGCGGCTTACCGGTCTGGGAATATTTAGCTGAACAAAAGGAAATCGCCATCGTTAGGTCGGCCGAACAATTTATGCCAGCCGGGGGCATTTTAATACTAATAAGCGGTCTTGCCTCTACCATGTCGGCCCTTAACGCAACAATTTATTCATCATCCCGGGTCTCCTTTGCTATGGGTAGGGACCATAACCTGCCGGAACGTTTTGGTCGTGTTCACCCAAAGATGCACACACCATACTGGGCGATATTTTTATCGGCTATCCTGATCATAGCCATGGGAATAGCGCTTCCGATCGAGCAAGTTGCTGCGGCCGCAGATATCATGTTTTTGCTGATGTTCGCTCAAGTAAACATCACCGTCATGACGCTTCGTCGACGACGGCCGGATCTAGAGCGAGGGTTTTTTGTGCCAGCTTTTCCTTGGCCGCCTATCATCGGGATCATAACCAATGTAGCTCTTTCTGTGTTCCTGGCTTATGAGCTACAAAGTGTAGGTTTAGTCGCCATTGTTTGGATCCTATTTGGCGCCTTACTGTATTGGGGCTACTTCCGTAACAGGGAGGAAACTGAGAGACCAAAAGAGGTGATCCTTGAAGAAACGCTGGTCTCTGTTGACTATTCGGTTCTTGTTCCCGTGGCA
Source organism: Chloroflexota bacterium (assembly GCA_024638855.1). Lineage (GTDB taxonomy): Bacteria > Chloroflexota > Anaerolineae > Promineifilales > Promineifilaceae > UBA11865. The sequence goes on along the minus strand of JAHEJP010000385.1, from coordinate 2,630 downwards.
GATGTTGAGCAAGCCGGCACGCTAGGTCGATTTGGTAGTATCTTGGCCAAGGAACAGAATGGCGGCGTACTGGCCCTTCACGTGGTGAAGGTACCTCCTCAACTCAATCTGTCGGATGGGCGTTTGTTCTTAAAGGAAGGACGGCCGCCTCTACAGGAGGTGATTGAACAGTCAAAGGAACTAGATGTTCCAGTGCATACGATGATCCGATTAGGCCGAAATGTTTCCGACGCGATTTTAAAGACCATCGCCGAACACGCCAGCGATATGATCCTGTTTGGTTGGCCTGGTACATCCGGGGTAAATGAACAACTATTTGGTTCGGTCATCGATCGAATCATTGCCAATCCGCCTGCCGACATCGCCATTCTACGATATCGTCCACATGATGAATTTCGCCGTATCTTGGTGCCTATCGCCGGTGGACCAAATGGTCGCTTAGCAGTTAATTTAGCCCTAGCTGTCGCCCAAAATACGGAAGAAGAGACAGAAATCGTCCTCATGAATGTCGCTGTTGGTGATGTAGATCCGGTTCAAGCAGAAGCCAGGGCAAAGAATGCCTTCAGGTATGCACGTCATGGCCATGAGTTTCCATTCGTGGAACGTATTGAACCGGCAGAAGGCCCTGTAGAAGGCATATTGGCTGCGGCCGCGGACTGCGACCTTATCGTGATAGGGGCAACGAAGGAACCGCGCTTCAAGAATTTACTAATGGGTAATGTTGCCCAAAGAGTTGCAGAACAGGCGGACTGTCCTGTTATTATCGTGAAGCGACAGAGCACAATGTTGGATTCAATTATGCGAGAAACAGTTCTATCCCCAATCCGGCAGTCGGATAAGTTGGCCGAAACCCAGGAGCGGGCAAAGAATTAGAAAAACAGGTTGGATAGACAGGGTAACTGACGCGAATTCAGCTCAGTAACCAACTTTAGCTCCAAGGGGACCAGACTTCTGGTCCCCTTTCTTTTTTCGGGAATGAAAATCATTCATCACATCAGTTTAAACGGAATCACACTGCGGTGAGCCAGCTGATAAAAACTCCCGCAAATTGGACCGAGTGGACGAAGATGTTCATCGAGACACCTATTTGGCACCCGTTGGTGCAAGAGATATGCAAAAGAACAGGAATATCGATAGCTATGCCTATCTAATCAGGGTTCCCTGGAATAGGTTCATTGCTAGAGATGCTGACTTGGCTATGGCCAATAACAAATAGTACTTTTTGAAAGAATGCTAGATTGTTAGGATCATGCGGAGATGTGTGTTTATTCGAACAAACGGCTAAGTTCATCTCGCTTAGGTCTATCCAGTGGCTTTTTAACATCGCCTACCAGATTCCAGACCATAGCGTGTCCAGTACCTACCTTTCCAATTTGTGCACATTCAATACCGGCCGATTCCAAGGCCCGACAAACCACTGCAGCTTGGTCGGCTTCGGTAGTGAACAATAGTGCACCCGAGCTGATTGATGCCATCGGATTAATCTGAAAATGGTCAGTGATTCGACGGGCAAGTAGCGATATCGGAACCTTTTCTAATTGAACAACAAGCTCTCGATTAGATGCTTCTGCCATTTCCCACAGTGCAGCTGCGATTCCTCCCTCAGTTGGATCGTGCATGGCGCTTACATTTCCAGCGTTCAGTGCTATTTCTGCATCTCTTAATATACTGATACCAGGTTTAGTCAGATAATTTCGAGCTTCCTCTATTTCCTCCTGGCTGAGTAAGCCAGCAAGTCTGTCAGGGCGCTCGCGAGCCAAAATTGATATGGCTTCGATGGGAACGCCTTTTGTAACCATGATCTGATCACCAGGTCCGATTCCAGCGGGTGTTATGAGCTTATCACGCGCTACTTGCCCGATCATTGTACCTATCAAGATCGGTTGATCCAGACCTGGGGTTACTTCTGTATGCCCACCGATGACTGATATATTCAGACTCCGGCAGGCATCGAACACTTGGGTGGCTATATCTAAAAGAGACTTCGCCGAGGATTCGACGACCGGGAGCAGTACTGTGACTAACAACCAGCGTGGAGTTGCCCCGGTGGTCACAATGTCGTTGGCATTCACCTGGACCAGATACCAACCAATTTCATTGCTAACGAAAGTGATAGGATCAGATTTTAGAACTAAAAGATCTGGTCCTAAGTCAAGGACAGCGCAGTCTAATCCGATTCCTGGACCAACAAGAATTGAAGGATCATCTATGGGAGCAAGTCTTAGTATTTGAGATAGAAGATTGGAATCGATTTTCCCTGCAGGGAGCACGTCGCGGATCATCCGTTCACTGGTTTTGAACGACTTCAACCAATTGTTGCGGCTCTACCGATTCAGTTTTATCGGACAAGGCTTCTTCTTCCATCGTCGATATTGTGTGGGCGACATTCTCGATAGCTACTCGTTGTTTCCGGTATAAATCAGATTCACTCATGGCCAATCGGCGAGCTACAGCTCGAACCTTCTGACCTTGAATGAATTTTAACTCCAGAATGTTATACAAAATCCATTCAGCTGTTGTCATACTTCTTTCGCCTTCAGGTCGCTGTTGCTCAACAGCACGGGAAAGGATATGTCGCAGAGCTTTTGTTGGATTGTCATCATGCTCCTGAGCAGCATCTTGAACAACCT
>JAHEJP010000384.1 GCA_024638855.1 Chloroflexota bacterium | reverse complement strand
GACGTCCGCCGCGGACAGAGCCTGGTTGTCTGGGCCATAAACGAAGGACGGGAAGCGGCCCGCGAATGCGATCGTTACTTGATGGGTACGACTAGTTTGCCTGATCTTTAGATGACCGGCAGACGCATATTTGCTTTAGGGTAAGGGGAAGTTCTGAGATAACCTCCGGGGCGCAGATGAGAGTCCTTCACCTGCGCCCCACCGAGGTAAATGGGGGCAAAAATAGGCTTGTCCCCAGGTCGGACCTGGATCCCGATCTCTTAAACCGTGACCCAGGGCCTGCTGTTGAAAGCACTCTTAGTACCGCTGCCAAATCATCAGCGGCGGCGCGTAGATCGACTTGAGCAACACGGCATAACCCCGATCGCTATCGATATCTTTTTGAGTTACCGGGATGGCATCCAAGAAGGAGATGCGTTGGGCGAATTCGGCCGAAGGCAGCTGGCGAAGGACATCCGTCAGCGCCCGGTCCAGCGAGGTGATAAATGATTCCAAAGCGGCCGAAGTAGATGTCACCCGGATCAACAGGTGAATGGTCAAGTCCACCAGCGCCGGGTAATCTTCCGTCTCCGTGCCCGGATTGGTCGATTCTTCAAATAGATAAACCGCCTGGACGTGCTGATCGTAGGCCGCAAGAACCTGGGCGATCTCCTGGGCCAGGGTGTATCTGAAGTATGCTAAAAAGTCGCTGCGCTGCATCACTTTGTCTAAGCTCATGGCTTGGTATCTTGTAGGCAGCTTCATCCAGGCCTTCTTAACGGCTTTTTCCCTGATCGTCTCGGCCGCTTCCGGCATTGTGCTAAATTGTTTGGCCGTCGTTTCGGCTACGTCAATCTCAGTATACATTTCGTGTACCTCCTATATAAGGGAAATTATGGAAAAATACCGCGTGCTTCAATCGCTTCGCCAACTCGCTGGACCGCCAACATGTAGGCGGCCGAGCGGAGATCGATTTGTTCTCTTTCGCTAAGCGACCAGACTTCTTCAAAGGCGCGCTGCATGACATCATGCAATCGAAGGCGCACCTCGCCAACTTCCCAGAAAAACCACTGCAAATCTTGCACCCATTCCAGGTAGGAAACGATAACACCCCCGGCATTAGCCAGGATGTCCGGCACGACATGGACGCCTCGTTCCCGGAGGATGGCATCGGCTTCAAAGTTTGTCGGCCCATTCGCTCCTTCGACGATGATGCCAGACTGAATCTGCTCGGCATTCAGCGCTGTGATCTGATTTTCGATAGCGGCCGGGATCAACACATCCACATCCAAAGCCAGCAACTCCTGATTGGACACGCGATCCATATGGCCGTTGGAAGCGTAGCTAGATAAAAAGCTCCCCGGGTAATGGGCTAAATAATCGTTTATGGCTGACAAGGAAAGGCCATTTGGATTGTACCAGCCGCCGCTAACGTCGCTGACGGCCACGATATGGCAGCCATATTCGCGTTCTAGAATCTCGGCTAAATAAAAGCCAACATTGCCGTAACCTTGCACCGCCACCCGCATTTCCTTGGGATCGCGCCCAAGCCGCCGCAGCATTTCCACGGTAGCCACGGCCGTTCCCCGACCGGTTGCTTCCACTCGTCCTTGGCTGCCCCCTAATTCGAGGGGTTTTCCGGTGATGATTTCTGGTGATAACTGGCCCTCTATCATGGAAACTGTGTCCATGAACCAGGCCATAACCCGGGGATTCGTATTGACATCTGGTGCTGGGATATCACGTTTTCCGCCTAGAATCGGCATGATCATGGCCGCATAGCGGCGGGTAAGCCGTTCGAGTTCGTATTCTGATAAGCCTGCTGGATCAACCGAAATGCCGCCTTTGGCGCCGCCATACGGCAGGTTAACCACAGCGCATTTAAGAGTCATCAACAGGGCCAGGGCCCGCACCTCGTCCAAATCGACCACTGGATGGAAGCGGATGCCGCCTTTGCAGGGACCCCGGGCGGAGGAATGTTGTACGCGGAAGCCGGTAAAAACAGAAACCGTACCATCATCGCGCCGGATGGGAACGGCTACCGTTAACTCTCTTTCGGACTGCCGGATAATGGATCGCAATCCCTCGTCAAGCGTCAACCGCTGAAAGGCCTCATCTAGCTGGGTCAAGGCCGTTGACAGCATCCCGCTGCCGGCGGCCTTGCTCGTCCTTATTGAGTATGGTGCTTCAAAAGTTGATGTCATTTATATCCTTTTTTTACCGGTTTCAGTAAAGAAAAGTTCCTGCTCACTTTAGCAAATTAGCCATGAAAAAAGCATAGAAGCGGGGCATGAAATAATGAAAATGGCATGAAAAAGGCCGCAGCAGAGATGCTGCGGCCTTTAATTGACCTGACCGGTTGGCTCGCTGTTTTCTTTTAGTCCTGCCCAGAACACTCCAACATATACCCGACTCCAGGACTGGTAATGATATATTGAGGATTGGCCGGGTCGCGCTCGATCTTTCGCCGCAAATAGCGAACATAGGCCCGAAGATAATCCAGGTCATCCCGGTACTCGGGACCCCAAACGGCCGACAGCAACTGATCGTGCAGTAAAACCTGGTTTGGGTGCATTGCTAATTCGTGCAGGAGATTGTACTCGGTACGGGTTAAGTGAATACTCTCCCCGTTTCTAGTCACGCGCCGGCGGGCCAGGTCAATGTGAAGTTCGCCGCAGGTGATTTCACCTTCTGCCGCATCTGCCGCAACTTTGTTGGCTCGTTTGAGTATAGCTCGAACGCGAGCCAGCAACTCTTTGGAGCTGAAAGGCTTGGTGATGTAATCATCCACCCCAACGTCGAAGCCAAGCAGTAAATCAGACTCTTCCGCTCGGGCTGTCAGCATGATGATAGGCACATCGGAAAAGGCGCGAACGCGCCGCGCGACCTCGTAGCCATCAATATCGTCCGCTAGCACGATGTCGAGCAATATCAACTCAGGTTGCTCTATGGCTGCCTTTTCTATGGCTTCCCGGCCGCTGCCGGTGGCGATCACTTGGAATCCGGTGGCCGTAAGGACTTCCCATACTAACCGGACCAGCTTTGGCTCGTCATCTACTAAAAGAATTCGTTGATCATGCATAAGTCAACAACTTCAGCTTACTTATTGAACGGGATCGAAAAATATAAAGTCGTGCCCTCTCCCGTTTTACTCTCGGCCCAAATTCGCCCGCCATGGGTCTCGACGATGGCTCGGGCCACGGGCAGGCCAAGGCCGGTCCCCGGCACGTGGTAGCCGGTTGGCGCCTTAACGCGAAAATATTTGTCAAACAATGGAATCAAATCTTCCGGTGAAATGCCGACGCCCTGATCGGCGATGCTCACCACCACATCGGCCGGCCGGATTTGCCCGTGAATCACGACCAGTCCGCCATCGGGCGAATACTTGATGGTATTGTCCAGGATATTACGCAGCACTTGCCGGATTCGACTCGGATCGGCATCCACAATGGGAAAGTCGGCCGGAAAGTCGACCACAAAACGGTGGGTTTTGGTATGGTGCTGCATCTCCTGGGCGACTTCCTCGGCCAGCCGAGGCAGGCGTACCGGCTGCAACTCAATATCTAGCTGGCCGATATCGATGAGCGATGCATCCATAATATCGCTCACCATTCGTTCGAGATTATCGGTTTCCTCTTCGATCAACCGTAAGAACTCAAGCCTCTTTTCTTCCGGCCATTCCACCTCTTCTAAGGCTAGCGCCGTTGCGTAGCCTTTGATCGATGCCAGGGGGGTCCGGAGTTCGTGGGATAAGGCGGCCATGATTTCCGAGCGCAAGCGATCGGCATCCTTGGCCTGTTGCACGACCGCCGCTTCAGCATCCAGCCGGGCGCGGTCAATTTCTAGGGCGATCAAATCGGCTAGAGCCTGGATAAAAACCAGGTCCTCTTCGGTGAAGCACGTAGGACCGGCTAGCGTTTCCAGCACAATGACGCCGTATTTTTGTTCATCCTTATTCAATGGGGCGGCGATGGCGGATTTAGGCAATCTGTCCGAGCCATAAGCTCTGGCCAATAGGGCCCGGTTTTCTGGCTGCAAGCTTGCCTTTTCCTGGGCCACATCGGCCGGCGTGGGCAGCAAGTAGGCACGACCCTCCTTGAAAGCGCGGCCCGTAATTGATTCCCCTTCTTCTAAGTTTTGCGCCAGCACAGCCCGTCGATCTTGCAGAGCCGGACCTGAAGCCGCTTGCGGCCGGAAAGATCGCGTAGAAGGATCCCAAAACAAAATGACGCCAAGTTCGGCCGGCTCAATCACGTCGGTGATCTTCTCCAGGACCGATTGGAGTAACTCCCCCAAACCAAGGTGGGCTGCCAGGGTTCGCGCAACCTCAGTTAGGACGCTCAGTTTGTGCTCGGCAATCGTATCGTCGCGTGTAATGGGCACAGTCGTTTACTCAAATCTCAGTCTGTATCCTATTGTATCAAGCGGCAGCGAGAATGGTATGTTAACCGAACGCCAAAAACGGAAACCGGGCTCGAAAAGGAACCCGGTTTCTGTTGACTAACATGGGGCCTAAATGGCTATCACTGACTTGAAGTGAGGCTACCGCCCATTTGGCTTTCCGCTCACCGCTCCATGATCATCATCGTATCCCATTGCCCACTTATTGGGCCGCGACCGGGGCGATGCCAAAGTCGCCGATGGGCGCTTCCTCACCGGCAAAGAAGCGCAGAACGGGTTCGGAAGTCAACTCGTAACCATCGGGAACCTCTCTGGACTTGAAGGTACACCAAAAATCCGTTTCCAAGAGTTATCGCCGGGCGAAGAATCCGGCGATCATCGTCTGCTTGAAACCAATCTAACAATATTTTGTGCTCCTAGCCTTGGGAACATTCATCTTGTTAGGATCTTATTTAGGGTCCTTGAAGCATTTTGATTAGGCAATGTGAGCTATAGACCCCCTGTATTAAG
>JAHEJP010000383.1 GCA_024638855.1 Chloroflexota bacterium | reverse complement strand
GCTAAACCAGACCAGGCTACTTTCGCAGTTGGCCGACATGATAGCCCTCGAAGCCACCATTGTACAAAGACTCGAAGAAGTGATTCCAGAAGTAGCAGGACTTGCCGTTGTCAGCTCGCTGCTTGAAGATTTTCGGGCCTTGAGCGGAGATCACCGGCAAGCGCTAGAAACTCGGCTCGCGATGTTAAGAGGCAATGAATTTCTATCTGGTGAGACGGTGACCATCTATGCTGTCAATAACCATTTAGATGCAGCCGAATATCCCGCTACCTCGTCCTTGCAGGTGATCTATACGCTTTACCATCAGGCGCTCGTTGGTTATGCCATGTTAGGATCGCTGGCGTCGCGTAGTCTAGACAGCAACTCTATTGCTGATGAAGGCACGTCAACCCATCTGGCCATCCAGCATACCAATGACTATGTTCGCGCCGTTCAGAAAATATCCCGCCTGATAAATGATGTCCTCTTGTGGGAGCTTGACGGTGATGGCGTTGAATGCCAATGTCTCTGTCCATCATGCAGTGCCGGGATATGTCTTTGCGCTGCCTGGTGGCGGAACGTCCTGAGCGACGCCTGGTCAGAAGCTGGTCCAATCGCCAATGATGTAGGCATTTACGTCCAACATCCAAAACAGGTTAGCTCTGCGACGCAGGCAGGATTGGTTCGGGGAGATGTCATCTTGGCTGTGGAAGGCAACGAAATTGAGTCACTTGGTGATATACAAAGTGCGGTGCGCAATAGTCAGCCTGGAGAAGCTATCCAACTAACCGTACGTCACCATACCGGCGAGCTAGAAGATATAGTCCTTCTTCATCCCTAGAAGAGGCTTTCAAGATGCAGTGATGGGGAATGCAGTAAGTGTCTAAGCGTACGAAAATCGAAACTACCTAGACAAGCGGGACCAGTGGAAAATTCATCGGACTATGAGTCCGATTATCTCTTTGCCCAAAGGGCCCAGGCTGCACTTCTCAGCTTCGGCCTTACGAAGTACAAACGCCTTGGCCGTCGCCAACGCTTTAGGCGATGGCTGAGTACTAGCCCTGCCTGGATGACTGACTTTGGGTCAACTTTCCCCCAGCAGGCTATACATCAGCCCATTCTGCCCCAACCAGACTGTTTTTCAACACAGCCGGCACCTGGCCTGGTAGCCGCCGGCCTCGGTGTCTACTGGCTCAAATGAGGGTATCTCTCAGAAACGTGTCGGGTAGCAGGAGGCCAGAGTTCGCCAACAAGAAAGCCACATTTACATCAGATCTGAACAGTCACCCGCAGCATTTCTACTTGCCCATTGCGGTCAAAAATGTGTTGGCTTGTCATTGCATCCAGACAATTACCCTTCATAGTAACGGTATGGCCTTCTGCAAGCATCACATCGATCTTTGCCCTGTCACCAGGTACATAAACAACGGGTGTCTGGCAAACAGTGAAGGCCAATGAACCAGATGGCAACGACAAAGTTTTTTTCTTTCCCGCTATATCGATATAGGTGAACGTACTTGCAGCATGCAAGAACTCTTCGCTTTTCAACAGCGTTGGAGTAAAACACAGCGCTCCGCTCCGCACCAACACACCTAGTTCACCCAACCGGGTCAGGATTTCCTCCTTCACCTGACCGGTCATGCCCGGTTGCCGTGCGCCACCACCCATTGGTGTGTGCGAGTAAGGATCAGTCGGAAATGCACCATATTCGGCAGGAGATTTGTTGAAACCTAACCCCTGACGAATCTCATAGTAGGTTGCCGCCAGCGCGGTTGTAACGGCAGCATCCGCTCTTTCATCCACTGCTTGCTGATAACATTCCTGTGCCGCCAATAGCAGTTTCGACACCATGTGCCAATAGATGCTGCCTAAGCCTTCATAAGCATAAAACGTGCCGGAACGGCCGGTGAAGGCACGATGGTTGAAGGTCGATTCAAACAGGTCAAGGATAAAACCACGTTCTGCGGCAACCAGTTCAGCATAAGCCGGCTCTTGGGCCAAATCGCTTAACACCGTAGCTGCGTCGTCGGCGTTGCGGAAATGGCCGTTGAAATGGTACACACCGACCTCATCACGAACCAGCAAACGTACATCACCTGCCGCCGATAGGGCCGCCACCAGATTCGAATCAGCTACCTGATCGGCATTGACGTTATTCTTTTGCCGGAAACCGGGCAGATAACGGTTGGGATAGAGTATGTACGAATGTTGGTCGGCGCGGTATAGGTCACTGTGGCGTAAACTGCGCAGCAGCGCCAGGGCTTCGTCTGGCCTCAATATGCCAGCGGAAAGAATGGCCACCTGTCCTTCTAACATGAGATAAAGATTTTCCACACCGGCGACCTGCTCATCCAGATGTAAGATATTATAGGCGTGGTAAAGGTCGTCGGGCCGCCGGTTGGCAAGCAGTGTGTGTTCGATGAAGGCCTGGGCCAAGGAGAGGAAATCGCCAACAGCCTGTCTAGAAAGCTCGGCCTGGGTCTTTGGCAGTCCATTCTTGTAGATGATGGTTCGATAATCGGTAGCGGCTGCCCCCAGATCGTCCATAATGGCCCGGCGCGTTTGGTCGTCAAAGCCCATTTCTAACTGGTCTTGGTAAGCGAAGAGAATACGCTGCACATCGGCGAAGAAGGTAGCCACGGCCGTGTTCACGACAAAAGTCTCATCTTCAGCAGCAGCCAACTGCACTCGCCAAAAAGTTATGAAGCGGCGCAGGTAAGCCACGGTGACGACGGAAAGCCCTTTGCCCGCAAGCGCATTGTTGGCGTCGTTCCATTCGGGGCGCTGTGTGTTCATCCAGATGCCCCCCTCTGGCACCAGATTGGTGATCTTGGCCAACAACAGCACCAGCAACTTTTCCATCATCGTGACATGAATCACTCCACCGTCAGCGTCTCGCAGCAAACGACCGTCTGTGCCCACAGTGGTCACAGCCTTTTCCGTGGCCTCTTCACTGTCCCAATCAAACTCAATGGTATTATGCCAATCAGCCAGCATCTCCAGGTATGAACGAAGACGGTAGGGCACGTTGGCATAGGAAAAAATAGGACGGTTCCAGAGGGCGTGCAGTGAACCAGGGTGTACTTGCTCCGCAATTTCCAGCAGCTTTTGCAGGTAGATGATCTGGTGGTCGTTCCAATAACCGATGTTAGACCAGGGGTTGTCCGGTTCGGGCACTTCCCATTCGACTCCCGCTCGTGTCACCCGGTAGGGGTTATATCCATCGGCCGTGGTCGCATTTAGGAATTTAGCAATCAAGCCCTCGATATAGACGGGAAAAGACAGGAGCAGCGGTTCCCAATTTTGAAAAATATCGCGCCAGTTGCCTTGATAATCCAGTTGGGGCGATCCATCCCATTTTTTTAGATTGATGGAAAAGCGATTCCAGGGACGGCTGGGATCGCCGTGTCGCCGGCTGAAAGTGAGCGGCAGGTATTCGTAGCAAAGGCGAATCAGGTCGGGTATGCCGGACTCAGAAGCCCTACGATACAATTCGCGGATATGCATTTGTGCCGGCAGATCGGTGAACCATGAAGCATACGTTTTGAGAAGGACGCGATTACGTACGCGCATAAAGTCCAGCAAATCATGGCGCTCCACTCGATAGCCATCGGCAAAAATGCCGCCGCGCATGATATTGAAGAGGACGTTAGCGAAATGATGGGCTGTCGTTGTTTCTTGCGCCGAAAGCTGCAAACCATCGGCAGCTGCCACATAGCGGAGCAGATCGGCCGTTCCCCGGGCAATGTCCTCCTCGATTTGTTGTTCGATGGTGGCTCGATCCTGATTCAGCAACCGAGTAAGCTGCGTCACGGCAGAACTATCCCGGTTCACGTCAGCGACAATGGACCACTGTTTCTGCTGTCCCGAAGATAGTGCGAAGCTGGTGTTGACCAGGTAAGCTCCGGCTTTGCCGCAAATGTCATGTTCAGTTGTAAGAGAACAGCCGTAACGAAACCCATCCATCTGGTCAGTGCACAGCAAGGTGTGGGCATCGTCCAGCCCCACCTGCCAGGCGACGGTTGCCTGAAGCGACTCACTGGGTTCGGCACGATCAGTGAGTGTAGCGCTAAGGGCAAAGGTACCCAGCCCGGTGACCGAATCTAGCTCGTTTCGTTTGTAGGCGTGGAGCAAGCTGCTCATGGTAGTTTGTAAAGCAGTCGTTGCACCGTATGGCAGCAGGTTTTGCAAGCCATCAAGCAGGTCGATCTGGTAGACGCCATCGCCATCGTTTTGCAACCAGCAAGTGCGAATGAAGCCAAAACGGTCGCCGGTGCGCCATGCAATACGTAAGGTGAGCTGCAAGTCGTGATTGACTTCTTCAAAAATGAGTTTGTTACTGGAGACATTTTTGTACAGGTGCCGGTCACTCTGATAAACACCAGCATAACGGTTGGAGAAGGGTTCCCAGAGGCGTTTACGGCCGTTTCTCTTCACTCGGATAATCGTTTTACTTCCGGTCTGCTCACTGTGCGCAGCAATCTTGTCCTCCGTTTCGTAAGGAAAGAGGGCCGAGTCGGCATTAATGCGTCCAGCCGTCAGCCCGCCAGTGCTGGCGATGAACAGCCAGTGGTCGGCGCTGCTGACCAGGCTCATGAAAAAAGGCGGCATCTGATCGTAATGAGCGATGCGGTAGTAAGGTTCGCCCAGCAGCTGTACAGTGCTGCCTGTGACTGGTTGTCTATGGCTAAGAAGGGGCGCGCTACCTACCATGATATCGGTCTTTTCGCTAATCATAAGGTAAAGCTCCTCGTTATCAGAAGTAAGGTGCCAGCGTGGAGGCCTTAGCGAGAATCACCCAGCAAAGGCCTCCACGTTTATCTACGACGCTATGAGCGCAAGTTCGTGAAAGTCATCAGCGAGTTATGGTACAAACTCGTATGCACCCACATCACAGCCTGCACCCTGCGGCCGT
>JAHEJP010000062.1 GCA_024638855.1 Chloroflexota bacterium | reverse complement strand
GGGCTCAGGATGCTGGCGTAGCTGCGCAGGGCAACTAGGCCGGCAAGAGTTGCCAATGGCACGCCCAATCCGCGGGCGAAGGCCGGTAAGAATGGGTAGACCATCCGCAGGCCGGTATTGACAAACAGCCTGGAAATTGTGAGTGCGCCCAACTGGACCGAGGCGCGAAATTGTCTTCGCTCAGACACGAGGAGGAGTTTAGTGTGTCACACTATAGAATTCAAGAAAGCGAACCGGTACAACTCAGGCTAAATCGCTTCTGACACATGTCCTTTTCTCAAAATCGATGATAATAGCGACCTTGCTTCAGTCAAATTCTCATTTCTGATGGAGCTAGATGGAGAAACAATGCTAGATCAACAATGGGAAATCCTGAGCGAAGAACCGGTGCTCGAACATCCTTATGTCAACATAACTTATCAGTCGGTACGCGTCTCCGATGACCTCATCATACCCGATTGGCCGATCGTGCGCACGCGAGATTATGTCAACGTAATGGTGACTAATGAAGATGAACAGTTAATGGTTTTAAAAGGCTACAAACACGGCCTCGGCCGCAGCAGTTGGCAGGTCGTCGGCGGTTACCTGGAGGCGGGAGAAGAGGCAATGGCGGCCGCCCAGCGGGAATTAATCGAGGAGACAGGCTATCACAGCGATAGTTGGTTACACTTGGGGACCTTCGTCGTGGATGCCAACCGTTTTGTCGGCCAGGGTCATTTCTTTTTGGCTCGCCATGCCCGGCGCATCGAAGATCCCGACCATGACGACTTAGAAGCCTTCACCCTTCATTGGGTCTCACCGGCCGAATTACAGGCAGCCCTGTTTGACGGCCGGGTAGGCGTCATGGGTTATGCCGTTAATATCGCCCTGGGATTGTTAGCCCTCAACCAGGCATCTGCTTAGGGTTCCGGTTTCCGAAGCGTAGGCCTGCTTCCATGGAAAACGCTTAATCAGTCAGTCGGCCAGGTCCCAAGCCTGTTCGATCCATTCCTCAGGTTCACCCTGCCATTCGCCCAGTTGAGCCATTTCTCGAACTTGTTCGGGGCTGAGGGCGGATAACTGGGAATAAGTCGTAATTCCGGCCTCATTCAATCGCCGGGCATAAGCCGGGCCAATGCCGTTGATCTGGGTCAAATCGTCGGCCGCCTGTTCATTAGCTCCTGTCTGCCCATCGACCCTGCTGGCCACTCCGTCGAAAAACATCATGACCAAACCGGCCGCCAGGTTGACTAATGTCTGCACGCGTGGAATCCCAATCTTCATTGCTAGCTCCGTTTTTGAACATTCAAAGTTTAGAATAATTTTCATGACGCACTGCATTATATCACACAAGGCAGCGTCTGGAAGTGTCATCTAGCACCATCGGCCTGGATGGTTGCCACGGGTTCCAATATGAGTGTCCCCTGAGCATGCTCAAAGATAATACTCTTATTCCTTGAGCGAATTTGCCATGGATCGGCCGACTGTGTAACCTTTTGAGACCAATCATAATCTAATAAGTGAGGTGGCCAAAGGCCCCACAGGACGATGCATCTGTTGATGGCATCTGTTGATGGATGGAAAAGGAGAACGAGGTTTGATGAAAACGAAATCATTTGGCTTACTGATACTGGTCTTGCTTTTGGCCGCTTGCGGCGGCACGGACACTGCCGCCCCGGCTGAAGCGCCTGAAGTCGAAGCGGGTATCAATGCTGCCCCGCTGGAACTTGGAGATGCAGTAGACGTGCAGACTGTAGCCAAGCTTAAGGATCGCGACGATGTCTATTTGTTGGATGTACGCGAACAGTGGGAGTACGACGAAGGCCACATTCCCGGCGTTACCCTCTTACCCATGGGCGAGGTACAAGGGCGCCTGGATGAGATTCCGACTGATAAGGAAGTGATCGTGACTTGTCGAAGTGGTAACCGCAGCGGGCAGGTGACTGATTACCTGCGCCAAAATGGTTTTGATAACGTCCACAATATGCAAGGCGGCATCGTAGCCTGGGAACAAGCTGGCTATGAGGTTTCCAGGTAGCCTGTACAACAGCTCACTATTTTTAGAAAAGCTTAATGGAAGAGCTGTTGCACTTGAAGGTGTCACAGTTTACTATAATCAAAATTAAACCGCGACACACTTTGTTTATCAGGCTATTGGCCCCAAGTCTGGCGGGCGTTGCTGCTGGGCTTCCTGGAGAAGGAAATATAGCGCCTGCCCATAGGCATCTTCGGCTTTCAGCGCCTCAAATTCGTGGACGGTTCCCAGGTGGTTGATCCGGCAAAGGTAGCCATTGGGGTGTTTGGACAATTCAAACGCTGGTTGATTAAAGGCTAACAAATGATCCTCCAAGTATAGCCTGAGCTGGGACTCGGTGGGCAGCCACGTCGCATCAGCCCTGAGAATATAATCGAGCGACCACTCGACGGAGCCGTTGAAGGTGATCATATCCTTACCGAATAGTTTTTGGACATCGATCATCATATCGCTGACGACGAAAAGCTGGTCTTCTAATTCGGTGCCGGGGATGGCGAAAAAATCATGTAGCTGCGGCCGCCAATACAGGCCCGCTTCTTTGAGTTGCATCGCTATGGTTAAGGAGATCATTGTTATATAGCCTCGGGCTATTGCTCAATATGCGCCCAGTTCACGCAAGCGGTCATCGCTAATGCCGAAATGATGGGCGAATTCATGAATGACGGTGTGGCGAACGATTTCGGGGATTTCGGTGATGTCAGCAGCAGAGTGCTCGATAGGCCCCTGGTAGAGGGTGATGGTATCCGGGGGGACCAGGTTGTAGTTGTGGGTCCGTTCGGTTAAGGGGATACCGCTGTAGAGTCCCAACAGCGTATGGCCTGGCGGCACGCCGGCATCTCGCAACTCGCGCCGGCTGGGCCACTCTTTGACCAATACTTCCACATTGCTGATCTTTTCCTGGAAGTAGGGGGGCAAATCATCCAGTGCCAAAACGACCAGCTTTTCAAACTCAAGGCGCTCTAAGTGCATCAGTCAACCCATCCCAGAGAAATACGCCCTCGATCCGCTTCCACCTTGAGTATTTGGACATCGATGACGTCGCCCACGCCAAATTGTGGATTACGAGGCCATTGGCTACGGTGTAAAAGTCCATCGTTTTTGAGACCAACATCGACGAAAGCGCCGAAATCCACGACGTTTCGAACGGTCCCTTTCAGATGCATACCCGGCGACAAATCATCCATGTTCAGTACATCGGTCCGCAAAATGGGCGGCGGCAGATCGGCCCTGGGATCGCGGCCGGGACGGACCAATTGCTCCAGAATATCGCTGAGTGTTGGCAGGCCGGTCCCTAATTCGGCCGCTAATCGGGATCGTTGCGCCTCATCCGACCATTGTCTTAGAGCCGGCTCTCGTTCGGCCGGCGGAACCTCGGTCGACAAGCCGCTGGCCTCTAAGACTGCCTCGGCCACAGCATAACTTTCGGGATGGATGGCACTGGCATCCAGGCGGTAGGCGCCATCATTGATGCGCAGGAAACCGGCCGCTTGTTCAAAGGAGCGAGGCCCCATGCCGCTGACCTGACGCAAATCTTCCCTTGTGGAAAACGGCCCGTTTTGATCCCGGTAGGCGACGATATTGTTGGCCAGTTTGGGCCCGATTCCGGATACATGGGTAAGCAAGGCGATAGAAGCCGTATTCACTTCCACCCCTACCCGGTTGACGACGCCTTCCACGACGCCATCTAGTGAGTTACTCAACTCACTTTGGTTGACATCGTGTTGGTATAGGCCCACGCCGATGGATCGGGGATCGATCTTAACCAATTCCGACAAGGGATCTTGGACCCGGCGGGCGATGGACACGGCGCCACGTATGGTCACGTCAAATTCAGGTAACTCCGCCCGGGCGAGTGGACTGGCGCTATAAACGCTAGCCCCGGCCTCATTCGTGATGAGATATTGTAGCTTTTGCTTGCTTTCACGACCGTTCATGCTGCTGATGAGATCGGCAACCAAAACTTCCGTTTCTCTTGAAGCAGTGCCGTTGCCTATGGCTATCAAACCAACTTCATGACCATCGACGAGCTGTCTCAAAAGCCGTAGGGAATCCTTCCATTTCTTCTGAGGTGGGTGAGGATAAATCGTCCCCGAATCTACGACTTTGCCTGTACCGTCGACCACGGCCACTTTGCAGCCTGTGCGATATCCGGGATCAAGGCCGAGGATATTGTAACCGGCTAACGGAGGTTGCAGCAGCAAGTTGCGCAAATTAACGGCGAATACGCTGATGGCGTGCCTTTCCGCCTTTTCTGTCAGATGGCGGCGAATATCCCGCTCGATAGCCGGCAAGAGCAACCGGCCGGCGGTATCGTCGATAGCTAACTGAAGCTGCTCGGCTAATACGGAACGTCTGTCCGGCCGGAAATAATTTTCAATGGCCTGGCGCCAATCCCGCTCCGGCACTTCCAAGCTAACGCGCAATATTTTTTCCTTTTCGCCGCGATTAATGGCCAGCACCTGGTGAGGTTGTAGCCGCTCCACCCGGCCTTGAAATTCGTAGTAGGTCTTGTAAACACCACGGGGATCCTCGGCCTTTTCGATCTTCCGGCAGACCAGTAATCCCCAGACCAAGCCCTTCTCGCGCGTTCGCTGGCGCACTTCCGCCTTGTCACTGATGGTCTCGGCGACGATATCCCGGGCACCGGCCAGCGCCTCTTTGGCCGTCGGCACTTCCTCGTTCAAGAAGGGCCGGGCTAGTTCGTGGGCATTCCTATGCTCACGGCCTTGGATGATAATGAGATCGGCCAGGCGTTGCAGTCCTCTTTGCCTGGCAACACTCGCCTTCGTTCGGCGCTTAGGTTTGTATGGCTGGTACAGATCCTCCAGGGCGGTCATCGTTTCCGCCAACTGTAGCTTTTGCTGCAATTCTGGGGTCAATTTGCCTTGTTCGGCCACGGTATCGAGGATGGTTTGGCGTCGTTTATCTAGCGCCCGTTGGTTAGCCACAAGGCTGCCGATTTCCCGGATTTGTTCTTCGTCAAGACCGCCGGTGGCTTCTTTCCGGTAGCGAGAGATGAAGGGCACGGTATTACCATCATCGAGGAGCTGGATAGTCGCCGCCGCTTGTCTATTATTGATATTGAGTTGATCCGCGATTCGCTGTGCGTGATTCATGCAAGATTACCTGCAACATAACTTATGCGAGCTATTCTAACATAGAAAACAAACTTGTTATCCGCATGAGGATATGAATTGTGATAAAAAATCGTTGGATGAGATTTGAACAGGGGCTAATGACGGACTGGCACCAGGAAAATAGGGGTCCGACTTAGTTTCACAACCCGGTCGGCCACGCTGCCATAAAACAATCGTTCCCGGCCGCCCCTGCCGCGAGTTGCCATCATCACCAGGTCGGCCGCCTCTGAAGCAGCGGTATTCACGATTGTAACCGCAGGACGGTATCCGGTCACGATGGTCCGGGCGTTGATGCCGGTTTCGTGAAAGGAGCTTGCCACATTCTCCAAATATTGTCTGAGATTCGGTAACTGGTCTTCGGCCTCTTGATCCTCTGCGACCGATAGCAAGATGACCTCGCTGTCGAAATTCAGGGCCAACGCCTGTGAATATGGCAGCACGCGTTCCGCGGCTGGCGAGCCGTCTAAGGTTACTAACAGCCGGCGAAATTGGGGCTTATCAAAGGAGGCGCTGGCGCCTGGCCGTACCAATAGTATTGGGGCATCGCTTTGCCGCAGGACATCATTGGCAACGCTACCGACCAGCATCCGGCCGACCCCAGAACGACCATGAGTGCTCATAATCAATAGGTCAATGCGCTGCCGGCGGGTGGCGGACAAGATTTCTCCAGCCACTAAACCGGAGGCTATCGTAGACTCTGTTTTTATGCCGGTGCCTTCGAATTGGGCGGCAACTTTCCCTAGGTACTCTTCGTGTTCCCGTAGATCGCCGTCAAGGTTACTGTGTATGATGGGCAGCATCCGCGGCGCGCCCGTACTCTGTAATACCGAAAATAATGTCAGGCGTCCATTAAGTGATTCACTTAAGAGCTGGGCCATAGGTAAAGCCCGTTCGGCGAATTCGGAACCATCCAGGGGAACCAGGATCCTGGCTAAACTTACGCTAGTTGGCCCAAAGGCTGGAAGGTATCTCCTTTCAGAAAAAAGCAAGCCTCGCCGTTCTTCGATAGGCGATGGATCGCCAAGCTTGCGCCGGAAATAAGTAAATATCAAGTACAGAACGGGCAAGAAGATGAAATATGTCCAGGCGCCCTCGGCGAATCGTTCGGTGAAGATGATGATCGTGGCGATCGTCGTAAGCATAGCGGCGACGACCGTGCCAACCAGGCTCAAAATATTGTGGGAAGATGAGGCGTCCTGAAATTGGCGCAGCAGCCGTTTCGTTGCCGCCCAACCCGTCATGCTGAGTAAGATGAAGACGCCGGCCGCATAAATGGCCAAATAAGTCTCTTCGTGTGTGCCAAGGGCCAGGAAACATAGTGAAACGATGCCAACCTCTATCCAGACTGGAATGGACGCTACTTCGTAAGCATTGCGCTGACCGACGAAGGCCGGTATGTATTGGCGCAACTTCAAACCTAAAGCTAGATTCTGTAAGCCCTGGGCGCTGGCGGCTGATGCGGATAGTAGAACCAAGACACCAACGATGGTCCCCAACCAGGCCAGTGGACCGGGCAACAATTGGTCCATGGTCTGAGTGAAAACTGACACTTCCGTGTTAATGGGATCGGCCAATTGGGCGATAGCCGGACCAACTATCAGCATGGTGATGCTGGTTGTTCCCATGATGATGAGTAAACTTTGGAAAGCTAAGCGGCTCTTTTTTCGCGGCTCACCTTCGTAGGCGGCAACTAGATTGGCGAATATCTCGATGCCGGTCATAACCGCCAGAATTCTAACGTAACCGGCAAGGGTGAACCTCAAATACTGTGGTCTAAAAGCCTGTATATCGAGCCTGGGTAAGTGAAATCCCAGCTTGATTATGGTGGCCAGGACCATGGCCCACATCAAGAGCAGGACGCCGGCCGTTGCCGGTCCAAAGGCGCGAGCGGCTACCTTGGGCCCTCTATTGACCAACCAGCCGGTGAGAATGCTCAGTCCAATGGCCACGATGGTCCGGTATTGCAAACCGAGGAAAGGTTCGTTCAAAACCGGAAAACGATCGGCGATAAAAGTGACCAGTGCGGCCATACTGACTAAGAAGGTGAGAGTATATTCGACGAAGGTGATGCTGGCATTCAGCTTGACCGCCCAACCGCCAAATTCCTCTTCACTAAGACCGCTGCCACCACTGCCATCAGTGATCCAAATCATCACCAGCCGGTACATGGCCGAAACCAGTGCGATGGTTACGATAACCAGCCAGATACTGGCTCCAAAGGTGATTTGGGCTATTCCGGCCACGACCAGGAGCCGAAGGAAGGGGCCGAAGACATACAATGGCGAGGTCGCAGGATCGCCGCCGCCTGCGAGAGCCCCCTCCAATGAATTAGATAATTTATGGGATACGTGCGCCACTGGTGCCTTCTCAGTAAGTCGAATCTATCGATTTGAACAACACTATAGGCCTTCGACTTACACCAAGAGTAAAGTTCCGTCCCAACTCATCTTGTAGAAAGTCAGGAACTTTTCTTCATTTGCTTCCGATTGTTAAAAAGAAAGGGTAATCGCCACCGCAAGGCAACGATTGAATGAAAACAATCCAGATATTAGGCTGAATTTCACGACCGGGCAAATATGATTATGGTACATTCGGTTTACTCTTTTTTGATGCTGGAAGGTTATTCAGATTTGGATTTCCTTTGTTATAATCTAAATGGTCAGGACGCCCTTTAAGGTAAATTCGGAATAGAAGTCCAAATCCGTTAACAAATTTGAATTCGCATTCGCTCGTCGTGAAAACTGGTCGTAATCAATTCGTCACAAATAACTCTGAGGTGAGCTATGAAAATCGAATCTGGTAACATCGTGGCCCTGGGATACGGGAAATATTTCCGCTCTGACAGCATAAACGGTCTAGTGCCGATCGAAGAAGACCGAGGCCCCGGCCGGCGCACATGGGTGTACGTGGCCGGTCTGAACGAACCCTTCGTCGCTTCCCGTTCTGAAGGTGCCATTCTGCGCGATATGGTCGAATCGCCTGGCGAAATCACCCAGGCAAGGGAGCAACGCCAATTATTGGACGATATCTTGGATACAATAGAAGGCATCGACCCTATGTTGCGAGCTATTATCCGCGAGCAAGGAAATTGGAACCTGGATATGTTGGAAGAGCGGATCCAGGATCTGGTTAGCGCTGGTTATCGTTGATCCTGTATAGTTACCTGGGACAACAAGGCTAAGGAGTAGCCATGAAACTTGGTAAGGCCGTGCAGATAAACATCGGTGTTTCGGATCTCAAACAGTCGCTGGCATTTTATGAGAAATTGGGCTTTCAAAAGATCGATGACGCTGTTGAGCCATATCCATGGGCCAGAGTGACCGACGGTCAAAACCTGGTTTTGCTCAATCAAGACGGTGACATTTACATTGGCCTGGTCTATTTTTCCAAAGACGCTGGCAGGCGCGTGTCCAAGCTAGAAAAAAAAGGCGTCGAATTTATCCAGCGACGAGAGCAAGATGGCCAACTATTCATGGCCATCTTTGTGGGTCCTGGCGGCCTGGTGATCGGACTCATCAACCACGATCCGGCCGGAATGCCTGAGCTTTCTGGCGTGCCCAAGTCCAAATGTGGCACCTTTGGCGAATTTGCCATCACAGTTGACGATTACCAGGCGGCAGCGACTTTCTGGCAAGATCTGGGCTTCACCAGTCTCCATGAAAGCGATGATCCGTATCCCTGGGGTATATTGAGCGATGAGAAGATGGTGTTGGGCTTGCACCAGACCGGCGAATATGGCAGAGAACTCACATTCAGTGGGCCCGCGATAACTTACTTCGCCGGGGATATGGTCGACCGCATTGCCAGGCTCAAAGATGACGGCCTCATCTTTGCTAACGAGATGACCGATGACGATGGGCACATCAATAACGCAACGTTACACGGTCCTGACGGCGAATTATTATTTTTGTTCGAGGGTGAGATTTAAAGCCCAGACAATCCCCTGTATAATTCCCAAATATTGATTCCTGGAGATAGATTGTGTTTCTTGCCCTCTTAAAGACAATGCGACCGCGCCAGTGGGCGAAAAACGGCCTGGTCTTTGTCCCCCTCTTCTTTGACGGCAAGATCACCGACCTCAATAGCCTTGCCCGGACTACAGGAGCCTTTGTTTTGTTCTGTTTGTTGTCCAGCGCTGTTTACATCATGAACGACTTGCGGGACCTCGAAAATGATCGGCAACATCCCAAAAAACGGCGCCGGCCCCTGGCTTCTGGCGAGTTAAACCCCAGTTTCGCAGTTGTAATTGCCATATCCTTTGTCATCATCAGCCTTTTAGGCGGCTTTTTTTTGGAACCTGCCCTGGCTGCTGTCTTGTTTGGCTACTTGCTTCTGCAGATCGCCTACAATGCCTATCTGAAGCACGTCGTGCTGCTGGATGTCATGGTTGTAGCAGCTGGTTTCATTTTGCGGGTGGCGGCTGGTGTGGTGGTCATCAATGTCGAACGTTTTTCGCCATGGCTATATGTCTGCACCTGGTTATTGGCACTATTCCTGGCCCTTGGCAAACGCCGGCACGAGCTAATGTTGTTAGGTAATGAAGCTGGAAACCATCGAGCCATTCTGGACGATTATAATTTGGAGTTGATCGACTGGCTCATAGCCATCGTCACGACCAGCGCCGTCGTGGCCTATAGCCTCTACACTTTCCTGTCCGAAGGGCTGCCGCCAAACAACCTCATGATGCTGACGATTCCTTTTGTTCTGTACGCTGTCTTTCGTTACCTTTACCTGATCCATGTTCGCCATGAAGGAGGCGCGCCGGAGGAAATCTTTTTCCGCGACCGGCCGATGCAGGCATCCATTTTTCTTTGTGTCGTCGTCGTTTTTCTCGTTCTTTACGTCGTCGTTTAGCACCTATGTCGCAGACCATCGCCACCGCCCCGGGTAAGATCATTCTCTTTGGCGAACATGCCGTAGTTTATAACCGCCCGGCAATAGCCGCACCGGTAACCCAACTTCGGGCAACAGCCCGAATCGAGGACATGAGGGAACCAGGCGTTCGCCTATGCGCTCCTGACCTGAATCGCGAATATTGGCTAGCCGACGCTCGGGATGATGATCCATTCGCCCGAGCGGTTCTTGCCCTTGCCCAGACTGCCGGCCTGACAGAATGGCCGGCTCTTAAGATCACGGTGAGCAGCAGTATTCCCATGGCCAGCGGGTTGGGCAGCGGCGCCGCCATGGCAGCCGCGGTCATTCGCGCCCTGGCCTTCCACTTGGGACTGGACAACCTGGCTGCGGATGAAGCTGTTGCCGATCTGACATACCAGGTGGAAAAGTTGCTCCACGGAACGCCTAGCGGGATCGACAACACAGTTGTGGCTTATGAAAAACCAGTCTACTTCATCCGCCAACGCCCAAAAAACCAGATCGAAACATTGAAGGTGGCCCGGCCGTGCCACCTGTTGATGGCCGACACGGGCATTTATAGCATCACAAAAGATGTTGTTGGCGATGTGCGACGACAGTGGCAAAGTGATACGGAACGCTTCGAGCGAATATTTGATAACTGCGGACGGGCGGCCGAATCGGCGCGGCAATCGATGGAACTAGGTGAAATCGATCGACTGGGAAAATTAATGACACAAAACCAGAGGTACTTGGAAGAGATGACCGTCTCCTCACCTGAATTGGAACGATTGGTCGAAGCCGCCCAAACGGCTGGGGCCTTGGGCGCCAAGCTGAGTGGTGCAGGTCGGGGTGGGAATATGATCGCCTTGGTCCGAGAAGATAGAGAAGAATTGGTCCGCTTAGCTTTGTTAAGGGCCGGGGCGCAGGATGTTTTTAAGAGTGTTTTAACCTGAAGTGGCTACCAGAATGGGGCAGATTCGGTTATTATTCCTGACACTAAAAAAGCCAGCCTCTGTCGGCTGGCTTTTAATCACCAAGTGATTCTTAACGACTATTGAAGATGGTTACACACTTTTGGCAGAGGTTTTTAAACAGCGGGCGCAAACGTTTTTGCGAACTTTCCGTCCCGATTCATAAAAAGTAGCTTTCTGAATGTTTGGTTTAAACTGCCGCTTCGTGTGCTTCATAGAAAAGCTGACATTGTTCCCGAATTGGGGTCTCTTGCCACATATCTCGCATTTGGCCATAATCACACCTCAAACAGACAAATAAAAAGCGACCAGTAGCGGTCGCCCGATTTCTAATCGAACAAGTTTCGGTATTATATGAATGTCCACTGCTTCGTGCAAGAGCTAGGAAAAGCAAAATGTCTCCAAAAGATGGTTCCTTCGGAAAAATTGATATTTCAAAAGCAGCAGTAGCGACGATTGCCAATCGCGCTGTCAACCAATGTTATGGTGTGGTCGGTATGGCTAATAAAAGTTTTGTCACCGGAATTTCCAATATCCTTTCTCGAGATAGTCGCCGAGGCATCGACGTTACTATCGACGACGATGCCATCATCATCGACGTTTATGTCATCGTCGAGTATGGCACTCGCATTAGGGTGGTAGCCGAGAGCATACAGAGCACAGTTACTTTCCACGTCGAGAAAGCAATTGGGATTCCCGTCCGAGCCGTCAACGTATATGTTCATGGCTTACGCTTAAGTGAAGAGGTGACATGATTGAGGAGGAAATGGGGTTGTGACAGAGGATAGTAAGAGCCGGCCGTTATCATCGCTTGCTACGGAGAAGAAGTGGTTGGCGTGCAACGGTCGGCAGCTATGCAAATTAACCCAGGCCGGTTTGGCTATGCTGGAGGAAAATCATCGCCAAGTCAATGACTTGAATGTTTTCCCTGTTCCCGATGGCGATACCGGTACAAACATGTTATTGACTATGCGTTCAGCGTATAAACGCGTTCGTGTTAGTAACGAGTTTCACGTGGGAACGGTTGCCCAGGAGATCGCTCAGGGTGCGCTCATGGGTGCTCGGGGTAATTCTGGCGTCATTTTAAGCCAGATTTGGCGAGGTCTGGCCCGGAGTGTCAAGGATAAGGATAGTTTCGACGCTCTGGACCTGGCAAATGCATTGCAGGAAGCATCGGATACAGCCTACAAAGGCGTCATGCGGCCGGTTGAAGGCACGATCCTAACCATTATCCGCGAGGGTGCTGAAGAGGCGCAGGATACTGTCGAAAAGAGCCGCGACTTGCGATACTTATTGGCCCGAGTGGTGGAACGTTGCCAACAATCGCTGGCATATACACCGGAATTGCTGCCCGTCTTGAAGCAAGCCGGTGTCGTCGATGCCGGTGGTCAAGGATTGGTCTACATTTTGGATGGCATGCTTCGTTACGTGCATGGCGACATGTTCTTCGAGGCTGAGGAGCTTATGGAGGTCGATATCCCGGCACAAGCCAGGGCGGCACCGGCCGAAGGCTTGGAGAATCCTTATGATGTTCAATATATCATAAAGGGTGAAAGTCTCGAATTGAATACTATCCGCCGAGCAATAGATGCTATGGGCGACTCGACAGTTGTCGTCGGAGATGAGCAGACCATCAAAGTTCACGTTCATGTAAAAGATCCTGGGCAACCCATTAGCTACGGTGTGAGACTGGGTCATATCGTTGATATCGTCGTCGAAAATATGCAGCAGCAGATGGAAGAGATCATTGGCACAGCGACAACCACTACGGTTCAAGAAAGTGAATCGGCCGTGGACTTGGAGCCAGGACAAATTGCCGTGGTCGCCGTGGCCGCCGGACCTGGTTTAGCCGATATTTTCCGAAGCCTTGGCGTTTCCGGCATTGTCAACGGAGGTCAAAGTAATAATCCGAGCACCGAAGAAATTTTTCGAGTTGTCGAGAGTGTACCAGGCGACGAGGTGATCATTTTACCCAATAACAAAAATATCATTCTAGCGGCCGAAGCTGTGCAAGACCTGACCGAGAAGCGTGTGGCTGTCGTGCCAACGCGAACGGCTCCACAGGGTATCAGCGCCATGCTGTCTCTCGATCGCGACAGCGAATTATCAAAGGCCGCCGAGACCATGGCCATTGCCAGCCAGCACGTCGCCAGCGGCGATATTGCGGTGGCGACACGGTCGGTCGTTTTGGACGGCGTGGCTGTCGAAGAAGGTCAAATCATTGGCGTGGCCGATGGGCGATTGTGCGTGGCAAACACAGATATTGATGGCGTGTTGGAAAAAGTTTTGGAAGAAATGGAAATGGCTGACCGGGAGCTGGTCTCGCTCTACTATGGTCAAGATGTTGACCAAGCGGAAGCCCAGATGGTAGCCGATAAGGTGCAAGAACTATACCCCGAGGTCGAGATCGAACTTTTAGCAGGCGGTCAATCAATTTATCAGTACATTCTCGGCGCTGAATAGGGTTGAGAAATTCGCTTTTTCGATAGCCGGCTTTTCAGATCAGGTTGAATGAGTCTGCCTCTACCATGACGATTCGAATTGTCACCGACAGCACTTCAGACGTACCGGCGGATACTGCCGCGGCGTTTGGCATCATCATAGTCCCTGCTTACGTCCATATCGAGGGCAATAGTTACTTGGACGGTGTCGAACTCTCACGCGAAGATTTTTATCGAAATCTACCCAATTATGCTGTCCCGCCGACGACAGCCGCACCGGCGCCTGGGGCATTTACGGAAGCCTATCAGCAATTAGCGAGTGAAGGCGCAACTCAGGTCTTATCGGTTCACGTGGCTACGAGCCTTAGCGGAATCTATAATGCCGCCCGCCTTGGGGCAGAGGCTACCGATGCCGCGGAAGTGACATTGTTCGATTCCCAACAATTAACCATGGGGCTCGGTCTGTTGGTTATCAAAGCAGCTCAGGCAGCTTCGGCCGGCCATTCCGTTCCTGAAATCGTGGACATGCTCGAGAGTTTGGTGAAGCGGACCTATGTTTTTGGGATTTTGGATACATTGGAGTACTTGCGGCGCAGCGGCCGGGTTAATTGGGCTCAATTTGGTATTGGCACGTTGTTGAGGGTAAAACCTCTCCTAGAGGTACACTTAGGTACGGTTGATATGGTGGAAAAAATCAGGACCAGCAAACGGGCCATGAACCGCTTCCTGGAATTGGTGACTGAGTTAGGTCCATTAGAAGACATGGCTCTACTATATATCCAGTCAACGGAACAAGAGCTTAAGACCTTTAGGCGACAAACTCAATTCCTGGTTCCAGAAGGTTGTGAGCCGCTGGCCGTCGAATTGACGCCTGCAATTGGCGCCCACATTGGACCTGGTGGTCTGGGCATTGCTTGTGTGGCACGTAATAATCAATAGGAAAATATGGGACGAGCATTTAACAGTCTGAAAAGAGTATTAGAACTTGAAGCCAAACAGGGCTTCAAGGATACGGCCGTGGTTGGCGGCATCCGGCAATTCGCAGTTTATTGGCTGATCCAGGCCAAAGAAGAAGCGGCCAACGAAGCCGAAATAGCGCTGGTTGAAGAGGTGGCCGAAACGCTAAACGGCTATGGACGTTTGCCGGGCCTGGAGGCTCGTGAGGAAGCGCTCCAAAAATTAAAAGAAAAGCTCAAGGCTCGCGAAGAAGAACGCGAGACGGAGCAGCACGCCGTTCCGGTCGCTCCCCAAGAACCTAAACGCAAGGCGCCAACACCTGTTCAGGACGAGGCCAGCCCACCAGCGGCCGAAACTATAGCAGAGGTGAAAACAGTCGCCCCAGATCCTGAGGTGCTAACTATACCGGTTACCTCGGTTCATGGGGTCGGAGTAAAAGTGGCAGAGAAGTTTGCAATTTTAGGTGTCGAAACGGTAGGTGATTTGTTTTATTTGTTTCCCCGTCGTTACGATGACTATACTTTGCTCAAACCAATTAATCGGGTTGCCTATGGCGACCAGGTGACAGTCATTGGCACGGTATGGGAAACTCGAACCCGGAAGCTACGCGGAAACAGAATAGTGATTCAATCGATCATTACTGACGGCAGCGGCAAGATTCAAGCCACCTGGTTCAACCAGCCCTGGTTGCCAGAGAAACTAAAAGCTGGAATGCAGATCGTCCTCAGCGGCACGGTCGATCAATATTTAGGCCGGCCCGTTTTCCAGAATCCCGAGTGGGAACCGCTGGCGATGGAACCACTCCGAACACGTCGCATCGTGCCGGTATACCCATTGACAAAAGGACTTAGCGCTCAAAAAGTTCGTGAAACCATGAAGCGGGCTACCGCTCGTTGGGTTCTCCAGGTGCCAGATCCGCTGCCCCAGGCGATCCGAGAAAGGCGGCATTTTTTAGCCCTACCCCAAGCCCTGCAGCTGATTCATTTTCCTGATAATCAAGAGACCTTGGACCGGGCCAGAAGACGGCTCACATTTGATGAATTATTTGAACTGCAGCTAGGGTTATTAGGGCAACGCCGCGAGTGGCAATCCTCACCGGGCGTTCCTGTTCCTTTTGATGCCGAGAAATTGAAGCAGTTCTTCAGACTGCTGCCATATGAGTTAACAGAGGCCCAGAAACGGGTTATCAAAGAAATCGCCAGAGATATGAGCTTGGATATTCCGATGAACCGCTTACTGCAAGGCGATGTGGGCTCCGGCAAGACCGTCATTGCCGCGGTAGCCATAGTTTTAGCTGTGCATGCCGGCCTACAAGCTGCCCTGATGGCTCCGACAGAAATCTTGGCCGAGCAACATTATCAAGGAATAGCAGCGCTACTATCTCAATTGGATATCAACGTTGTCTTGTTGACCGGCAGTACTTCTGCGGCCGATCGAGAAGCAATATTAGCCAGCTTAGCCGACGGATCAGCCCAGGTCATCATTGGTACCCACGCCTTGATTCAGGAAAGCGTCAACTTCGGCCGGCTGGGGTTGGCTGTCGTCGACGAGCAACATCGTTTTGGCGTCGACCAGAGAAAAGCGCTGCGGGAAAAGGGCGTTCAAGTAACCGATGGATCTGAGCGAGCAAGCCCCC
Source organism: Chloroflexota bacterium (assembly GCA_024638855.1). Classification (GTDB taxonomy): domain Bacteria; phylum Chloroflexota; class Anaerolineae; order Promineifilales; family Promineifilaceae; genus UBA11865. The sequence continues at coordinate 2,207 of JAHEJP010000062.1, read as the reverse complement.
ATTTATTGGTCATGAGCGCCACACCCATTCCCCGATCGCTGGCATTGTCCTATTATGGGGACCTAGATCTTTCGATATTGGACGAAATGCCGCCGGGACGCTTGGAGATAAAAACAAATTGGCTACGACCCAGTGAACGCGAGCGTGCCTACGCCTTCGTGCGCGGGCAGATCGAAAATGGGCGTCAGGCCTTCGTCATTTGTCCGCTGGTTGAAGAATCGGACAAGATTGAAGCGAAGTCGGCCGTCGAGGAGTATGAACGCCTGCAGACGCAAGTCTTCTCTGATTTGAAGCTAGGTTTGCTGCACGGTCGGATGAAACCCGCTGAAAAAGAAGCTGCAATGCGCGCTTTTTATGAAGGTGAGACTGATATCTTGGTCGCTACTTCCGTTATCGAAGTTGGGATAGATGTGCCCAATAGCACAGTCATGCTGATAGAAGGGGCGAATCGTTTTGGCCTGGCCCAGCTCCATCAATTTCGCGGTCGAGTAGGTCGGGGTGAGCATCAATCCTTTTGTCTATTGTTGTCAGATGAGGTCTCTGGAGATGCTGAAGATCGCTTATCGGCCCTCGAACAGACCAATGATGGTTTTATGTTGGCCGAAAAAGATTTGGAAATCCGTGGTCCAGGTGAGTTCCTGGGCCGCAGGCAGAGCGGAATGCCAGAATTGCATCTAGCCTCACTGACCGATATGAAGGTATTAGAGGTAGCGCGTGAAGAGGCCCAGGGGCTAATTGAGATCGATCCATTTTTGGACCAGCCCGAACACCAGCTATTACTTGAAAAAGTGGCCAAATTGTGGCAACAAGCAGGAGACGTTAGTTAAGTGGAGAGAAATTCCGTAATTTTTTTTTAACCATGAGAAAGAGTGGAACTTTTCTCCGAAAGAAAGCCAAAGCACTACAGTATTAAGAAATAAACCAACTTTGGCCTTCTCAGAAAGTCGAATGATCGAAATCACTGTTCAAGTCAACAACTACGGCTTGGTTAGGAGTACAGCTTACTCAGGAGTAGACATTGAAGGCAAAAAGAGCGATTTATCCAGGTACATTTGATCCGGTGCATTATGGTCACCTCGATTTGATGCGCCGCGCTTGCGCGATTTTTGACGAGTTGGTTGTGGCTGTTTTTGACCATGGGCGACCGTCTAAAACCCTACTTTACTCTGTTGAAGAACGGGTAGCGATGATCGAAGATTCACTGGAAGATCAGGATGGAATCAGCGTCGTCCCTTATGCTGGCCTAACCGTCGATTTTGCTCGGCAGATAGGGGCGCAAGTTATTGTCCGGGGTCTCCGCGTCTTCTCAGATTTCGAATTCGAGTTTCGAATGGCTTTGGCTAACCAGCGCCTGGCCCCAGACATTGAGGTCGTGAATCTTATCACTCGAGAGGAACATACTTTTTTGAGCAGCACGATCATTCGCGAAATCGCTTCCTTCAATGGTGATGTGAGCAGTATGGTACCGCCAAATGTGGCTGCGACTTTAATTCAGAGATTTAATAATCAAGATCTGAATAGTTATTCAGCGCCCGTGTCGCTGCGTGACTAGGTAAGCTTGGAACGTTATAATAGGTTTGTGTCGGTTTCTATTGCTTGTCCTTACCGAATTTGTGGGTGCGGTGGCTCTTAGCCGATTGAAGAACCGACGCACTTCAAGGTGAAATAGACCTAAAAGATATTTTGATGTTGGAGTGGCACCTGTTTCACAACTAATGTTCGTGAGATCAGGTTCAGAGCAGACAAATAGGGCTATTCGTATGGATATTCAGCATCTGGTAGATCGATTAGAGCAAATATTAACAGATAGCAGGCGCATTCCTCTATCATCGAATCTGATTGTGGATGAAGATCGAGTTTTCAATATCGTCGATCAAATGCGTGTCTCTATCCCAGAAGAAGTGAAACGAGCCAACCGCGTCGAGTCTGAAAAGGAACGGATACTAGCCCAGGCTCATGAAGAAGCGGAACGCATTCGGGAATTAGCCAAGCAGGAAGCGACGGAACTCGTTCGCCGTGATGCCATCATGGTCGCCGCCCAGCAGCGAGCCGATACCATCTTGGAGCGAGCGCGACGTGACGCCGACGTGATGAGGGGCGAATCAGACGTTTACGCACTGGACGTTCTAACCCGGCTCGAAGAAGATTTGTTGCGTTCCCTATCGGTCGTTCGCAATGGCATGCACCGGCTCGAAGTGGAACAGGAC
>JAHEJP010000061.1:2884-18247 GCA_024638855.1 Chloroflexota bacterium | reverse complement strand
TTCGATACACGATCTGATATCACCATCGGTGGGGCGAGAGATGTCCGGCGGATTTCAGACAATGCCATGCGCGGCTTCATTTTGCAGGCCGAAGATTTACTGGATGTCCAAGCAACCGTCGTGGCTGCGAGAGATCTTCGTCGTAAATTAGTGAGATTGTCGGCCGAGGTGCCAAATTTGGCCGCTATCGCCGAGCTAATTGAGGAATGCCCTGGTTTAGTTGGTGCTATCGGACAGGCGATTGACGAAAGAGGAGAAGTACTCGATAATGCCAGTCCTGGTCTTGCCAAAATAAGGAAAGATTTACAGATCGTTCACGGCCGTATTCAGGACAAACTTCGCTCCCTGATTAGTAGTAGCCAAAACCAATACCTCCAGGAACCGACCATAACGACTCGTGGAGGACGCTACGTCATCCCCTTAAAGGCCAACTACAAAGGGCGGATCAAGGGGATCGTGCATGATCAGAGTAATAGCGGCGCTACACTCTGGATTGAACCTCTCCATACAGTTGAACTAAACAACGAATACCGTAGCCTTCATCTTGCCGAAACAGAAGAAATCCAACGTATTCTGGCCGAGCTTTCTGCCCAAGTAGCTATCTTTGGCGATGCTATCAAACGATTGGTTGAGCGATTGGCGGAATTGGATTTAATATTTGCCAAGGCGCGATACGCTAATGCAATCAAGGGCATAAAGCCAGAGTTCGAACCCTGGCGTACCTTGCCAGTTACTAAGAGCAAAAAAAGAAGTAAGGCTCAGGAAGAAGAACATTTGACTCCGCCGAACCCACATCCAGGATCAAAGATATGGATTATGGGAGCTCGCCATCCCTTGCTCGATCCCGAAAACGTCGTACCCACAGACTTTCTAATAGAAGAGGATGTTTTTATTGTTCTGATCACTGGCCCAAATACGGGAGGAAAAACTGTCAGCCTGAAAACCATGGGCTTGATGGTGCTCATGGCTCAATCAGGCCTTCACCTTCCGGCAAAAGAAGCGAGACTAACCATATTTGATGATATATTCGCCGATATCGGGGATGAGCAGTCAATCGAACAAAATCTATCAACTTTTTCAGGTCACATGACCAATATCGTCCGGATTGTTGACCTGGTGGACGAGAGATCCCTTGTACTGCTTGATGAATTGGGATCAGGCACTGATCCGGCTGAAGGTGCATCACTTGCCCAGGCCATTGTCGATTACTTGCGCGACCGAGGAGCTACCACTTTTGTTGCTACCCACTATCCAGAATTAAAAGTTTATGCTAGTCAGACACCTGGGGCTACCAATGCTTCCCTACTGTTCGATGTCGATACGTTAATGCCAACTTTTGAGATGAGCATCGGAATGCCAGGTCGATCGAATGCTTTCGCCATTGCCCGGAGAATCGGACTATCTGACACAATATTGGACGATGCAATGGCCTTTATAGGAGCCAGCAGCACCAAAGCTGAGAGCTTGCTAGACTCGATTTACGATATGCGCGAAAAAATTACTGCCCAGGAAGCAGGAACTCGGTTAGCATTGGCACAGGCAATTGAGGAACGAGATGATTTAAAGAGGAAGATTGATAAAATTGAATTGGAGCGACAAGAAATTCTCTTGGAAACGCAACAACAAGCCGAAGCTGAACTTAGCGAAGTAAGAAAGGAAATACGTCAAGTCAGGCGTAAATTACGAGATGCGGAATCCATCAATCGGTTGAAAAAACTGCAAAAGCAAACTGAAATCGTGGAAGAAGAATTATTGGAGGTACTGGATCCCGAAAGCGAGGTAGATGAAGGGCAGAGGCTACAAAAGCGTCGAAAACCGACAGATTTTCGACCTGGAGACACGGTGCTTGTTTCTACCTTAGGGGTAAAGGGGCTCGTCGTAAGCGTAGATAAGCATCAGGCCGAAATCGTAGTCGGCCGTCTGCACATGCGCGCCCAACTGGATGAGCTTGAACTTAAATCCCGGGCAGAAGAGAAGTCGGAGGAACAGACCATTAGCCCCCATGCGGTGGAGTCGCCAGGCCTAGAGCTTGATTTACGAGGCAGGCGTGTGGACGAAGGGCTTATGATTCTCGAACAATATTTGGACTCGGCCTTTTTGGCAAATTTGCCATGGGTACGCATCATTCATGGCAAGGGTACGGGGCGGTTGCGAGAAGCTATTCGGCAAGCGCTACATGAAAACAGTCACATTCGATCCTGGGAGGAAGGCCGCGATGGCGAAGGCGGTGCTGGCGTGACGGTCGCAAAATTCGAGGAGTAAATCAAGGAATTATGGACCTTATTGAAGCAATAGTGTTTGATCTTGGGGGAACCTTAATTGAGTATGCTGGCGAGCATGAGAGTTGGCCTGAGCTTGAAGCCCCAGGCTTGTTAGCCGCACATAATTTTCTGCACGGTCAAGGTCTTCAATTACCCGATATTGAGCGGTTCACCTTGGTTGGTTATGATCTCTTACCCAGGCGTTGGCGTCTAGCAACTTCTGGCAAGAAAAACTTGACCGTTCCCAGTCTCTTAGGCGATATTCTGGAAAACCTTGACGTTGAGATACCTAGCGATCTCGTACTCAGCCAAGCCGCCAAGAATTACGAATTAGCTGTTTGCAGGGGAGCAAAACCGATTCCCAATAGCCAGGCTGTCTTATCTACCCTAAGGAACAACGGCTACAAAATGGGTCTTATTTCCAATACGATGTTCACCGGCGAGTCGCATGAGGCTGACTTAAAAAGGTTTGGCATGGACAGCTGTTTCGATTCAACATTGTTTTCTGCTGACCTAAATGAATGGAAACCCTCGGTTGCTCCCTTTCGGCGAATCCTACGTGATCTAGATGTCGATCCAGGGCGGGCTGTTTTCATAGGAGACGATCCCGCGGCCGACGTGATCGGGGGAAAAAAAGCCGGCATGAAGGTGATTCATTTTGTTTCTAGCAATCGCTTTTCCAGTCCCGATGGGGCATCACCTGACGCAACAATCCACAATTTACTTGAACTGAAAGAGGAATTAAGGCGATTGGATAACTCAAATCGTCATGATACACTCGGCTCAACATGAGCGACGAGCTAAACAAAGAACAGGCCTTAATATTGGTTGATCGGGCTTATCGACACCATATGAAGGGGGAATATGGCCTGGCAATTTTTTTATTCAAGCGATCATTGACCCTTTGGTCCACGGCCGAAGCGCACACCTACCTTGGTTGGACTTACAGCATGCTGAATCGATATGAAATGGCTATTGCTTGCTGTAAAGAAGCTATCGAAGTCGATCCCACCTTCGGCAATCCTTATAATGATATCGGCGCCTACATGATCGAGCTCGATCAGTGGGAAGAAGCCATACCGTGGCTGGAGAAAGCTCTGACAGCAACACGCTATGACTCTCCCCAATTTCCTCACCTTAATCTCGGTCGGGCCTATGAACATTTAGGTCGATATCGGATGGCTCTACTATATTTTGACCAGGCTTTAGAGATCGATCCTTATTTCCAGGCCGCCATTTGGGCAAAATACCAGTTATTAAGCCGCCTCAACTAATTGTCGCTCAATTAATTTTAGCCAGACCGTACCTGCAATTACTCTACAGGTAGAGGACTCGCCCCTTTCCCGGCTCTTTGATGGCGTGTCGCGTATCGACTATCAAAGACGCTTGATCCCGAATTTGTGACCAATCATAACTATCATGGTGGGTCACAATGATGATGCAGTCGGCATTTGCCAAAGAATCACTAGTCAATTCTATTGAACGCAGTGGAATTCCCTCATCAGACAGGTCGTCAACATAAGGATCGTGAAATTCAACTCGCCCACCTTTTTCCTGAAGCAGATGGATCAAATCGATAGCCGGGCTCTCACGCACGTCACTTACATTCGGCTTATAGGCAACACCAAGGACCAGAATCTTGCTGCCTTTAACTGCCTTACACTTATCGTTTAGGGCATCGCTCACTTTGCTGACAACGTATTCCGGCATGTGGCTATTAACCTCTGCTGCCAACTCAATGAAACGCGCCGTATAGTTCAGCGTTCGCAATTTCCAACTTAGATAAAGCGGGTCAATCGGGATACAATGCCCTCCCAATCCTGGGCCCGGATAAAAGGGCATGAAGCCATAAGGTTTGGTCGCCGCTGCTTCTACCACTTCCCAGGTGTCCAGCCCTAACTTATTACACATCAATGCAACTTCATTGACCAAGCCAATATTGACAGCCCGGTAAGTGTTTTCTAGTAATTTGACCATCTCGGCCGTGGCCGTATTTGAAACAGGCACAGGTTGTTTGACTATCGTACCGTAAAGAGCCAGAGATACTTCGAGGCAGTTTCGCGTCACACCACCGATGACCTTAGGTGTATTGTGAATCATATAATCTTTGCGTCCCGGATCGATGCGTTCGGGAGAAAAAGCAATAAATACATCTTGGCCAACCACGGTGCTACTATTAACCAATCTAGGTACGATGACTTCATCTGTCGTTCCCGGATAAGTTGTGCTTTCCAGGATGATCAATTTTCCCTTACCCCCAATGGCAGCGATATGATCGGCCGCATCGACGATGAAAGAGATATCAGGATCACCTGTCTTTCGCAGAGGAGTGGGCACGCAAATAGAAACCGCATCGACAGCAGAAATATCCTGGTATCGAGTGGTGGCGAAAAAATGACCGCTCTCTACCACCGGCACCAGTTGGTTATCACTGATATCTTCGACATAACTCCTTCCCTCATTTAAAGATGTCACCTTAGCTGAATCAACGTCCACGCCGATTACCCGAAACCCAGCCTCTGCCAAAGCCACGGCTAATGGCAGACCAACGTAACCCAATCCTACGACGCCTACCAAGGCCTCTCGGCTGTGTATCTTTTTGAGTAATGCTTCTTTGATTGTCATACTTCCACTCTATTAAAAATACCGTTCATTGTTCCTCAAAAGGCCCCAGCAGAGAAATGGCTATCACGAAACGGCTAGCCGCTTATTGGTGGCTCCCAACCAGGGGTATTAGCTGAGCTTTTCGATGTGCGTCGAGTCAATTTTTAGTTTTTTTGGTTGTTTTCTCAAATATGTAAGCAATACCTGAACGCGATCTTTTCCGGGCAAACGTGCATCAAAAATAGCTTCGTAGCCCTCAAAATAACCATCTGTAATTCGCACACGATCGCCTTTTTTTATAGCTTCAGCCGATGATGTACCTGCAATTGGTAACTGGCTGAGACGTTTCTGCAGTTCATCGATCAACTGTTCCGATACTGTTGCAGGTTCACCACCAAACTGAACCAAACCATGGGTCCCTTCAGTCCACTGTAAGGCATTTGAGCCAGATTCGTCCAGATCGAAAAATACAAAAAGATATCCTGGAAAGAACGGGCGCTCTTTTTTAGACCTGGGATTCACTGGCTTAACACGATACGATGGATAATAAACCCGAAATCCATTGGCCTCCAATAAATCGCTTACCGGTCGTTCCTTATGTGGTTTGACGTGTAACGCATACCAGCGAGAAGTCATTTTTTGAGTCTATTCAATTTGTGGACTTTGACAACCCACCAGCGGTTAAAAAGGGTTGGCCAACGCCCGCGAAACTACAACCAATATTCGGGGAAAAATTGTTATTATCACCCCACCGCTTAGGAGGAGACCTTCAACAATTCGTTGAACGGTCGTTTCTCTACTCATGAACTTATCAGTTTCACTCGCGCGGTTGAGAGAGCCACGAAGCAACCTAAAGATGCCAACAATTCCTACAGCAGCTGACAACACAAATATGATGATCGAGATTTCACCGGATTCAGCCGGCGAATTTATCACGTTCCAACGGCCTGCAAAGCCAGGGGTTAAAGGAAATCCAGATAACGATAGTCCGCCAAAAACAAAGAGCGCGAGACCCAAGGGAGAGCGGCGGGCCATGCCATTGTAATTGAAGAGTTGTTCATCTCCTGCTGGTGATAGTTCGCTAGTTCGTATTCGATCCAGGCCAATGCCAGCTAAGAGCAAACTGACAGACCGTAGCAAGATGAGCAACAACAGTCCCTCCAGAGCTGTTCTTCCGCCATTTCCCAGGGCAATGACAGTCGCACCAACATCTAGGAGCAGTAAATAAGCAAGAAGACGGCCCGCCTTTTTCGCAATTAATACCAATATCCCAGCGATGAGCATCGTCACCATCCCGCTGGCTCTTAGAATCATTAGAAATTGGGCATTGGCGTAAATCACGGGGTTGCCAACCAATAGAATTGATATGAACACTGCTATCAGCAAAGTTGCCAAACCAAAAACAACGACCGGAACGAGAGAGCCAGAACCGTCGACCGCTGCCGGCACCCAAAACAGAAAAGGGAATGCAACTAGCAGGACTAAAATGGAAATAGATAGCAAAATGATGGTCGCGGACAAAAATTGTAGTTGGCCTACGCTTGTCATCCAGCCAGCAATCAAAATGAGCGGCACTGCCAAGGCGACGAGAGCTAGATATCGCATAGCAGCTACTGTCGAATCTGTTCCCTCACCTTGAATTAATACCGCCAGAAAACTGGCGGCAATCACCAACATCGCCGCACCTAGTGAGCTCGGTTGCACCATCAACAGTCCGGCCAATGGCGCTAAAACGCCTAAGGACACCGGAATGAACATACCATTCTGGGGAACGATGGCGGACAACATAAAAAGCAACCCAAAACCTAAATATACGGCTAATAAGGCCGTTTCAATCTGATCCGTCAGGATTAGTGAACGACCAAAAAACTCCCAAGAACTGCGCCACAAATTATCACTAGCTAACTGTTGAGATCCACCAACAGATTCAGTCGCCAAAACTACTACAAACAGAAATAGGATGGTCAGACAGCCAACGATAATCGTTGCCAGGGACCAGCGTCGAATCACGTACGCTATTGCGGCCGCAATGATGGGAATCGCAATTAACAGTGTAGGGGTGGGCATCAAGTTAGAGTCAGTTCAGCAATGCGCGAATATTGTGACCTGCTTGAACTAAATAAGCAATCGTTACAGAAATTATTAGCATGGTTATCGAAGATAGAGCCAGCATCACCGCTGATTGTTCGACGGTGCTGTAGAATAAATCGAACCCGATCATAAAAGTCAAGATACCCATGCCAGACTTCATGGGCTCACTAGTGATAGCTGTAGTGACAATGCCCATCCCTGCCAACGTAAGAACCGCCAGATTGATATGAGTGGGAAGTGCCGGAAGTTGTAATTCGACTCTGTGTGCCACCGCCCAAATAGATAAGGCAAGCAACAAAGCTAAGAATAAACGGAACGGAGTATCAGTCGCTAAAGAATAAATGCCAAAACGTGATAATCTCGACTTAGCTAATTGCTTTTCCTCTTCTTCGGTGACATCCTCTGGATTCCTTCCCCAATTGACCTGCTGAGCCGTTATGTAAAGTATCAAGCAAACAAAGATGCCTATTAGAACTCGGATGAATGCCAAATGGGCCAACAACACGTCGGCGTAAAGCAAGCCAACAACAAGATATTGGACGAGTAAAGTGATGAGTGACCAGCGCCAATCGCGAAGAATGAGAATCATCGAGGCGGTGCCCAACACAAAATATGCGGCTGGGTCACCTCGTAAAAAATCTAGTAGTTGCAGAAAATCGTATATACTCGGAATATCACCCATTATGACAAAGCCTGTTACCACGCAAGAGCATACCAGACCACCAGTAACAGTACGAGCATTAACAAGAATCCGCCGTCGCCTTCAAGAACGGCCGCAACTTCATGAATAGCGTCGTTAATGCCATTTGCTATGGTGACAATCAACGATCTTAAATCATCAAAAGACATTTGGGCGAATCTGGTTTCACAAATCCCTATCGGGTTTTTGGTTCAGGCCTTTATGACGCGATCTACAATATATCTGTCCTGCAATTTTGAAAGTGAGGATCTATTTGTCTCTGCGTATTGGATCCAGCGATACAGTATCCATAATTCTGACCGGTTGAAAAGTTTACAGTTGTTCCAATCGAAGGGCAACCGCGCATTCATCAAATTCGTCTTTCCTTTATAACGTCCTGATCATCCTCGCCTTTGTGGAAGTAGCGTTATAATTAAGCCGAATGAGACAAAAATTTAGCTGGTTAATTCCAATTTTGTTAAGCTTCGTTGCTTGTAACCAACGAAGTGACTTTCCAACAAGAGCGCCAACAGCGGTATTGCCAACCGAGATTGCTATATCGACACCATTGCAAACCACTGTGAGTCAGGTTGAGGAATTGACGATCACGCCCTCACCATCAGCTTTACCCATTGTGCCTACCACTGAACCAACCCCGGTCACTGGGCTGGGGGTCAACATTACAACACCCAGTGAGAGCACGGAATTATTGTTGGGACAGGAAGCCATTATTGGTGGTCTGGTTCAACTCCGGCCGAGTGATCGGCTGGATGTGGCATTGGTCTCGTCTTCCAATCACCTTATTAGCGAGGCCAAAGTAGAGATCATGGAGTTTAACAGCTGGTCGGCAACATTGTCCATCCCCCATTCAACTAGCGGTTTCGCCCAAATCCAAGCATACCTGTATGACGAATCGGGAAATCTGCTTTCTGCCGATGCCCAAGCCGTACAGCTCGTCGTCGATCGGGATGCCACGGACCGCTACCTCGAACTGTACCGTCCGGTGGCGGGTGATCAGGCCGTTGCCGGTTACAACTTGTTTTTCGACGGGATAAGCCAGCTACCTGTAAACAATCTAGTCACCATTTCTATTTTAAACGAATCGTGCCAAAATGAAATTGCCCGGCAAGGATTTCGGCTTCGAGGAAGTGGCTATTGGCAGGGTTTTGTGGTCGTTCCAAGAAATGTTTCAGGACCCGCATGCGCAATCGTTTACTTCGGCGCTCCCGGTGATGAAGCTAGGAGAGAAGCTCACGTAACCTTCAATATTCTGCCCGTAGACGACCCCGATGCCCGTGCTGTACATATTGGTAATCCGCCACCAAATAGCTTATTGACGCCTGGAAGAACCCTACCTTTATACGGTACCGCGTATTTAGCGCCGGACGATATAGTGTTGGTAACTATTTTGCTGGAAAACGGCCGTATCCTGACTGAAGGCGTTACTACGGTGAATAATTACGGTTACTGGGAAATGGAGTTGTTTATTCCAAATGACGTCATTGGTCTGGCCCAAATCGAGGCTTCGATTGGCCAAAGCGGTGATGATAGCTTTGCCCAAGAAAAAATAACCGTAAATATCGGGACGGTCGAGTGAGGTGCCAGGATGAAACAGTTTGTACCGGCTCATTTGCAAAAAATTGTTTTCTTAACCATCCTGATCTTGGCGCCGTTAATCCGATCGGCTACCTTCCAACCGGTGCATGCCAGTCCAACCAATCAGCAAGGAAATCTTTTGCAGAACCCTGGATTTGAGGGTAACTACAAAGCCTGGAGCAGTATTGCTGAAATCCAGGTTGCTTCAAAATGGACGCCTTGGTGGTGGGATAATCCGGGTCACGAGCCAGCATATTTTCGGCCTGAGTATAAGCGGGCAAGCGCCTCTGTCTTCCCAAAGCGAGTCTTAAGCGGGGATTCAGCCCAACAATGGTTTACTTTCCATGCCTCTCATTTGGCGGGAATGTACCAACAGGTATTTAATGTCAGTCCCGGTCAACATTATCGGTTTTCAATTTGGGCTCAAGTATGGTCTTCTTTGGAAGACGACCCAAATATCTCTGTGTTGCCCGCCAACCCACACATGCAAATTGGTATTGATCCTACTGGCAATTGGGATCCTGGCTCTCAAAATATCGTCTGGTCTCCAGAAGCATCCATGTCGAGCGTCATTGATCAGTGGGCATTATTGAACGTTGAAGCGACGGCTCAAAACAACGTCGTCACAGTATTCATGCGGACAAATCCTGATTTTGCTAACAAACATAATGATATGTATTGGGATCAGGCAAGCCTGGAGGCTGTTGGTCTGCCTGGGCCAACACCCCTTCCGCCAACAGAAACGCCGGGACCACCCACGGCGGCTCCTCAGATAACTAATACAATTTTGCCGACTGTCACGCCGATTCCACCCCAACCGAGTGTTACCCCCACGCCTACAATCGAACCAAGCACCAGAGCTACGACAAGGCCAGTGGATACAGAAACATCCACGGCATTTCCCACACCGACGATCTCAGCTACGCCAACGTCCATACCGGCAACAGTTACTTCGACCCTTGCAGCTACAGAAACCGTAGAACCGACTCCCACGGTCCAAAATACGCAAGTTGCCATTATCTCACCGACAAGCGGCGATGAGCCAATTGATGGCGGGCCAGGTACGTCGGAACCAAACGACGATCAGACGCTATCACTTATCGTGTTGGCCGGGATAAGCGTGTTGATCGTGCTGCTATTCGCATTAATAATCTATCTTTTCCGGCAAACAAGACTGAGATAAGCGATAGATGGTCTCGGAGTATTCTCTTAAGCGGGAGAATTAGCAGAGGCGAATATGAATCGAGCTAAGCTCCGATCAATGGCCAATTGTTTTTAATAGGTAGGGAAGGATTCGAGCGGCCGCCTCTTCACCCAAGGAAAATAACTCCTGGTACTTGGAAAACCTGATGTAAGTTTGTCCTGCTGTTTCCGGGGTAATCAAGAAGTCTGCCTGACCGATGCCTCCTCCGGCATTGCGGACTAGGGTCTCTACGGCCGTCAGTCCCTTGCCCAATGGTCCTTGTGGCCGGCCGTAAAAAGGTTCAAATACATCAACGCCAATCACAAATTCAGCGCCCAATTCTCGAGCGGCATCTACTGGAAGGTTGTCTACGATACCGCCGTCGGCTAGCAACCGACCATTGATCCCAACAGGGGTAACCAAGCCTGGGACAGAACAACTAGCACGAACGGCCTCGGAAACGCGACCTTCCCGCAAAACAACCCGTTCTCCGCTCTGAACATCCATTGTGACCACAGCAAAAGGCACTTTGAGTTCAGCGAAATCCAAGTCGCCAAGCAGCATAATGAGCCAGCGTTCCAACTTATCAAAACTCAAAAAACCTTGTGGTGACCGAACCGGTGTGGCTAATCGTCGCCAGGTCACATAAGATGTGAGAACCCGAATTTGCTCTAAAGACGTACCTGCGCAGAAGAGCGCGCCTAATATGGCTCCGGCGCTACAGCCGGCCACATAATCGATGGGTATGCCGGCCTTCAGTAAAACCGCTAGAACCCCAACATGAGCCAGGCCCCTGGCGGCGCCACCGCTGAGCGCTAAACCAATTCGGCACCGGCTTGAAGTGATCTTTTGATCCATTCTTAATTAAAAGTCCACTGATTTACCAGCGTATGCATACCGGTAAAGTTTGGCTATCTCCCTCTCATCGGGCACCCTTAACGTTGTGAGCATCTGATGATCGCTGGCTGCCTTTTCGATCAGTTCTGGCATCACTTTCTCTAAGTCAGCCGCCTCGATTCCGATCTGCATTATGGTCAACGGTTGGCCAATCTTGCGGGCAAGTTCCCGAATTTCGTTCACGAGTTTTTTCAACCCTTCTTGTTCATTTGCCGAAGATATTCCTAGAAATCTGGCCAGCTTTCGGTACCGGCTGTCCCCACTATTGGCTGTGAATTCCATGCTGTATGGTAGGAACATGCCAACGAGCCGACCGTGTGGAATTGGAAAAAGGCCACCGAATGCATGAGCCAAAGCATGACCCAAAGAGACAGATGAATTTGCCATGGCCAAACCAGATATAGTTGCCGCATTATGCATATGCTCTCGAGCTTTTACATCTGAACCATCCACATACGCCAACGGCAGGTACACGAACGCAAGTTGCAGGGCTTTAACTGCCAACCCATCGGAGAAATCATTATGCCAAGGACTGGCAAACGCTTCGACGGCATGACTAATAACATCCATGCCTGTATCGGCCGTAACCTGCGCCGGAACCTGCATCACAAGACTAGGATCAACGATTGTGAGGCTTGGCTGGAACTCGCGCGCATAGAGCACGATTTTTCGCCCTTGCTGGTGATCTGTTAGGACGACACCGGGCGTCATATCCGCTCCCGAGCCAGAAGTGGTAGGTATCGTTATGAGCTGGGATTTGCCTGTATCATAAGATGTGAAAATGCTGATTTCTTCGATCTTGATTCCTGGTTGTTCGTACATCAGCCAGGAAACCTTGGTGACATCCATGACAGAACCGCCGCCAAGAGCGATCACAATATCTGGGGTGAAGGCAACGATTGCCCGGTGGGCAAGTTGAACGGTTTCTATGGATGGCTCTGGCTCAATCTGAGAAAACGATCGAATAGCTATATTGTTTGCAGTTAGATATTCTTCAACCTGGCGTAAATAACCCAATTCAACCAGGGTTTGATCGGTGAGAATAAAAGCGCGTGTTCCTGTTACATCAGCTAGACGGCTTAGAGCATCTACACCATAAACAATATCCGGACTGGTAAAATCCCACATAGTGTTTTATGAAGGCCAACTCGTTTCGACTTCGGCACAGCTATTTACCAATTCAACTGCAGCCTTGGGTGATTTCATGACCTTCATCATGTTTCCTTGCATCTTAAGTTGGCGAGATACCAGGCCCCGGATCGGATCGAGTTTCTTTTCTAAAACTTTCTGCCAGACGGGCAAGGGAGCGACAATCGTGAATTCTGACTTCTGAGAACTCTTGTCAACCACCTCGTAGGCGTCTCGGCATTCCCCGTGCCATAAATCCATATATAGGGTGGCTTCTTTTCGTGCATCCGGTAAGGCGGTTATGACAAACGTCAGGTCGCCTTCCCAATTTTTTGCAGCTTCTTTATAAGCCGGGCTGGCATTGATTTTGACCATCGCGGCCTTGATCCATTCATCACTTGGGAATTCAATTGTCATCATCAACCATCCTTTAATTCGTCAATCCCTGATCGCGCAATATCTGGGGGTAAATACTCTGGCATTCATGAAAGAGATCTGTAAGGGCTAATGCTTTTCTGGCAGGACCACGTAACTTCAACTCCTTCGACGCCAAAGCCTTGGCTAATCCCAGGTCTCCTAACAAGATTTTGTGTAAGGAATCTGTTTTTAGTAGAACGTCTACTTCTGGCCGAATCTTGTTCTGGCCAAAAGTTATCGTTTCATCATCTCGGCGGCCATTAATTAGGATTGTGGCCTCTGGATCCTGGCAGCTGAAGCTCAAAATAAGTTTCGATTTTTTTATCTCTTCGGCCGCATCCGGTTTTTCTTCCTCAACCCGGTCAAATAATGACCGCATGGCCGAATAAAACTGTTCGCTATTTTTGTAAATTGCCATATCAATAAAAAACTGACCTTCTATTACTTAATCGATCGTTAACCATATCTTGAACGACATTTCTCACCTGGTCTGTCAATTGGGAAACGAGGACCAGGTTATCGGCCTGTTCGGGATCATATTCGTCCACCGGAATGGGCTCGCCAAAATCAATATACCACTTGGTCGGATATGGCACAATGCCCAACAACCCAAACCATGGAAAACGTAACGATATCGGGAAATAAGGAAAACCAGTTAGCCGGGCAAGCGTAGATGAATTAGCTACGGATACATATGTTTCTTCTGCTCCAACAACTGAAACCGGGATCAGGGGCGCTCCAGTTCTTATGGCCATCTTTGTGAATCCCCCTCTGCCAAATCTAGCCAATCTGTAGCGATTCTTGAACAGCTTTCCAACGCCCTTATAGCCTTCTGGGAAGACGCCAACTAGTTCATCTTGCTCGAGTAGACGCGTGCCATTCTCAACCGAGGCCAGAGCTTGACCCATCTTCACCAAGATGGCCGACAAAAAGGGCAGGGTCGAAAACCAGTTGGCGTATAAATTTCGTACCAATCGTTGGGCCGGATGTTCATTGAGAATAGCTGTCATGATCATCGCCCCATCCCATGGCAACTGGCCTGAATGGTTGCACACTAACAGCGCTCTCTCGTAATCGGGAATGTGCTCAATACCACTGGTTTCAACCCGCCAATACATTTTGTACATGAAATCGAGGAACGGTCTCATGGCCTCGACAAATTCCCAGTCGAGACCCCACTCATCAGTTTCATAGTCCCCTTTCAATCGCCGTTTGAGAATGTCGCCCTGGTATTCCAAGGTATAGTTGACCATATACCACAGACCCTTCCATGTTTCGGCATCCAGCAAGTCCTCATTGATAGATGACCGTAGTCGATCATAAATACCAAGTCTTATACGGGCCGGCATTTTTTTGGACGAATTGTCGACCAATTCAACAAGACCCTGAGCCGAGAATGTGGGCGGACTATAGTCGGGATCAATGGCTTTTACACGTGCGATGAGCTCATCCAGTTCAGCCAACAACTGGGCCCTCATCGCCCGATCTGTCCTTGGTTGATCATTCTTCAATGGGCTGGATGGTCCGTTGGCAGCCGGTCGAGCCGAAGCTGGCATGTGAATATAACAATACTCTGATTCCTCAACAGCGCTATTTTTACAGCGGCTACCGCCTTTCGTCATGGCGACGCATCGCAAATCCAACTTGATTTCATTCATAAATTTGTCTCCACATCGGTGCCTGCCAACTAACAGACCTCATCGACCAGTTGGCTACTTTACTTAGTCCTGGGAATCTTCGTCGCCAGACAATTGTCGTTCCCTAACTCGTCTCCTGCGGTCTAAGATGTCCCGTAATTGTTGTTCATCAGTCAATTGCATATCAACCTGACCATCTTCGGCATTCAGACTTCGCTGACCAGCAAACTCGCGCAGCGCTTCTTCAGGCAAATAAAGAGGATCAAATCCCATTTCAGTTCGCATTAGAGTCAAATCGGCTACCCAAGGATACCTTAAATAGTCCCATTCAATTGGAACGAATCGTTTTGGCATGAATCGCGTCCCACTTAACAATTCTGAACTCTTATATGCCAAAGGATGAAATATGCGCATTGGGACTCGACGGGTTAATCGCAAAATTCGTGATAAAGGCATGGGACCTTCAGCACTCACGTTGAATGTTCCGGAAATTTCGTTCAGCACTGAAAAAACCAGTGCATCGACGACATCATCTTCATGGATTAATTGCATCAGCGGATCAAAACCAAGCAACACTGTCGGTGATTGCATCTTTAAGAAACGAGTCATCGGCGTATCGGCCGTCAAACCGACGATGTTGCTGAAGCGCAAAACCGTAACGGCCGTCTCTGGCGATTGACCACGAAAGCCATTAACAAAAGCCTCTATTTCGATTAGATCTCGGATACTCGAGTAGTGGCGGCTGCCCCGTAATGGTTTATCTTCCGTCAAAAAAGCCGAATTGGTCGGATGTGCGCCATAAACTGCCGTACTACTTCTCAAGATAACTTTACCGACTCCAGATTCCGAAGCAGCAGCTAATAGCTTCAT
>JAHEJP010000061.1:0-2784 GCA_024638855.1 Chloroflexota bacterium | reverse complement strand
CTGCCACAATAGGCAAACTTGGTGTCGTCCGTTTTAGAGCGCGGCTATGTATCTTGGCATCCGTCTGCGACCGCTCCAACCTGAGTATTTCCAATAATTGTGGATTCTGTCGATATTTTTCGGCTACTTCTCGTTTTTGAGCCAGATCATCTTCTGTCAGAAAACGGCCATGACTGCGTAGTCCAGAAAGCTGGAGCCCGTGTTTTTTGAACAGTCTATAGATTTCTTTGACGCGCTCGACATCGATATTACGGCCGAGAGTAAAATCCTCGTATCGTCCCTCCATGGCCAACAAAGCTGTCTCCGCCAAACATGCATATGCCACTCCTAGTGGTAAGCCGATGTCATACCCGTAATCTGGATTACCCGGCAATAGGATCTCCCCCGATTCAATAACCAATACATCCGGCCTCAGTGCAGCTTCATCTTCAGTGATGTCAGGGGGTCTGGCAATGTCGCAAATCACCGCTCCTGGCTTGCATTTCATGATATCGATAATCTGCGTATTTAGTGCGGTGGTCGTGGTGACGATCAGATCGGCCAGTTCCACATAATCGTCGGCCGATGTACTGATCGTAACTCGAGCACCGGGGGTATCTTGCTCGATGAGTCGTTTGAGTGCAATCAGCTTTTCAGGTCTTGGAGCCACTAAGGTGATCGATGGTCCCACCTGAGCCAGCAGTCTCGAACACACCGAGCCAATTGACCCAGTTGCACCAATAACCATCACGTGCCCTTCATGGGCACGGTCCAAACTATTACCCATCTCGACCACGGCTTGCTTCGCAGCTTCAAGTGTTGCTGCCACCGTCAGACTATTCCCCGATGTAACGGCGATGTCGGCTTCCTTCGCAACCGTCACTCCTGCATCGCCGACGACAGAGGTGAATGCGCCCAATCCCATAATCCGGGCGCCTCGTCTTTCGGCCATTCGAGAAGCGCGAATCAGTCGTCGATAGACAAATCCTGGATCGCGACGCATCAGTTCGCGGGGTGTTGCTCCGAGGGCAAATAAATATCCTTCCACTTTTTGGCCAGTTGCCGGGCTGGAAATACCGGTTATCCGACTTAAATAAAGCGGACCCACATAAGCAGCAACTCGCTCCACCAACGCATCCGGCAAATACTTGGTCAAGTGGAAAGGCACGTAGGTGTGGATAAAACCCATTTCAAGAGGATGAATGACGAACGCGAAGCGATTGATGCCGGCATCTTCCGGTTGCAGGATTCGGATACTTGGTTCCCACTCCAGATCAGCCATCAGGTTTAAATAAGTATTTTCATTTAGGGGCGCTGAGTCGTCGGGACGAATCGCTGTTAAACAGGCCTGGAAAGTAGCTGCGCTGATCGATTCATCACCTCCTCCCAAAGGCGGCATGGTCGTAACCAATTGTGCCGCACCTCTAACGATCAAGTCTTTGATATCTTCCTGCGAAGCAAATTCAGCCACAATAATCTTTCGTTTGAGATTTTCAGGGGCATAGCGGCGTATGGCGCCAATATCTCCAGCGATGACGTCAGCCCAATAGAATGATTTACCAGATCGAGCGTTTTGTGCTGTCCCAGGATCAGGGAATAGGCGAGAATAAGAAAACGAGCGCAATTGAGAAAGGGTGAATTCTTCAGCCACATTCAGCGTTTCAACCCGCCCCACTAGAGGCGCGTTTGGCAGATAGAAATAAAGAATTGGGTCGGCGTATCGAAGTTCTTCCGTGTATTGTCCCAATGCCTCGGCTAATCCCTTGTGATTGAGGCCAGGCACCATCAAGACTCGTTTTCTCGACCACATGCCAGGCTGACGTTCGGCCGCTAATCGTAAAGACCATCTTTCGATGGCATCTCGTATGCCACTACCATCGACGACAGGTATGCTTAATTCGACCTGGAAAAGCTTGTGGGCTTCGATATGTTCAGTTTTTTCCTTACCGATGGAAAGGTTCCTGGCTACCCCCTGCACGGCGATAGCCGCTACTTGGCCATCCAGTTCCAACATGCGTGAAATCATGACATCCAGGCTGTTTGAGCAACCGTGGTGTTGGACCGTTATGTGTTGGCCAAGAAGCTCAACTGTTTCTTCGAAAGATTGGTGCCTGCCAAAATGCAGTGTTGCGACGGTTGGACCCTTCATTCACGATCCTTTTCATCTGTAAGAGCAGCCGTCCTATACACGAAGTTATGCAATTATACCGGTATAGAAGGTGTTGTAAATATTGAGCCAGCTCAGCATTCGTCTATCACTTGACACCCATGACGCATCGCGTTATAATTTAACTAAATAACGCAGTGCGTTATGAAATTGATATATTTGCAGATAGGCTGCAGTGGAGGCTTAAAGAATGACTGACGAAACCGTTGATATTGAAGTAACTGAAGAAGTATTGGACGAAAACGGACACAATCCCATGCTGGAAATGGCCCGCAAGGTTCTGCTTGCCAGCATTGGTGTCATGGCCTTAACCCAGGAAGAGGCAGAAAAGTTCGTTAATAAGCTCATCGAGCGCGGTGAGATCGCGGAAAAAGATGGCCGAAAGCTGATCAAGGACGTGATGGAAAAACGCAAAAGAAAAGTGGGCGAAGTCCAAGTCGAGGCCGAAGACGAACTCGATAAACGAATGGAAGAAGTACTGGGCAGAATGAATATTGCCAGTAAATCTGACATCGAATCGTTGAATCGCAAATTGACCACTTTGTCGAAAAAGCTCGACGATCTAAATAAATAGCTCAACAAGAGGTTTCGGCCTCATAAAGAGCAGTGAATTAGGGAGAGGTGACTCCCACGAGCAT
>JAHEJP010000060.1 GCA_024638855.1 Chloroflexota bacterium | reverse complement strand
ACTACTGTCAGAAAGTGGATAAACGGCTGCCTACCGAAGCCGAGTGGGTGTTGGCGGCGCAGGGGCCCGCTGGCTGGCTCTATCCCTGGGGCAACGATGGCCAGGCGGTCACATTGCCAACCATCCTGTATCCAGTCGGAGCTGAACCGGTCAACCGCAGCTTTTTTGGCGTATTTGACATGTACAGCAACGTTGCTGAGTGGGTGAATGAGCCGTTCACGACTGTTACTGGCGACCAAAAAGTATCGCGAGGCAGCCCCTTTAACCAACAGCGCGACTTGAGCAACGCGCTGCCCGGCGATCCCGAGAGCGCGGTAATGAATGCGGCCACCGGGGTGCGCTGCGCCGCCGATGCTGTAGAGCCTCCGACTGAAATCAATCTGGCTCAAGCGGATGAGCAGTTGGGAATTGGCCGCGATGAATTTACATCTGTAATTGACGGTTGGCCCAACGATCCTACCGATGTTGAGACGGGATATCATCAACCAGACTATTATCATTTGAGCGCCGCTGGAGGACGACCCATACCCACGACCGCCTTTTATGCTGGCGAAAGCATAAACAACTTTATCCTTGAAGCTGATGTGTTTGTTGATAACGATGTCGCCGTTCCCGGCGGAGATTATCGCTACGGGCTGGCGTTTCGGCATGACAACGGGCATTATTATGCTTTCGTCATCAACTTAAGCGAAAAAAGCTGGGCCGTTCTCAAGTATCTGGACGCCGCGACCTCGGAAACACGGGCTATGGGGACCAGCCCGGACATCAATGGCCAGGGTAACACCACAGCCGAAGTTGAAGACCGGCTCACCGTCATTGCCAACGGACCGGCCATGACTTTCCTAATCGATGGCCAGATAGTCGCCCACGTCAGCGACGCCGATTTTGCCGAAGGCCAGGTTGGCTTTTTCGCCGAATCACGCAGCGGCCATTACGGCCACTTCCATTTTGACAGAATTATCCTGCAAGCCATTAATACATCTGAAAACCGGGTGGTGCTGCTGGACCCCACCGCGAGCCCCGCCCTGGAACCAACAACTGAAATAGTAACCGAAAAGGCCAAATCCAAAGCCACGGCCGTTCCTGCCCCAACAGTCGAAATTACTCTCGAACCTTCGCCCACGGCCGCCACCATACCGGCCGTTTCCTCGCTGGGCATGGTCCCGGTTGTCATTACTGGCACGTACAAACTTGGTGATGGCAGCCAGATCGAGATTGAACCTTTCTGGTTAGATAGTTATGAAGTAACCAACTACGACTATGCCCAATATCTGGACGACACTGGCACCGAACCGCCCGCCGCCTGGGCCGGCGGCAACATGCCTGACGGCCGGGGCCGCCATCCCGTTCAAGGCGTCAATTGGGAGGGGGCTAATGCCTATTGCCAATGGGCCGCCAAACGTCTACCCAGCGAAGCGGAATGGGAAGCCGCCGCTCGTGGCCCACATGGTTGGACCTATCCTTGGGGTGATAACCGCTATGACGTCTCCCTCCCCTCCGACGGTACTTACCCCGTCGGCAGCCACCCTGACAATCGCAGCTACTATGGTGCGTTTGACATGGCTGGTAACGTCTGGGAATGGGTAGATGCGCCGCATACCAACACTGCCACCGACGAGCACGTCGTCCGAGGTGGCAATTTTGGCCAGCTACGTGATGCGATTGAGCCGCTGGCGGTCGCCGCCAATAACACCAACGTCATCACAAACAGCGGTTTCCGCTGTGCCGCCAGCCAGGTAATGGCCGCACCTGATCCGGAGACAATTGTATATACATTCGAAGACTTCACAGGCGATGCCGAGCGCGGCTGGGAGCAAGGCAGCGAGACCATAGATGGCTACTTCATCGGCTACCACGCCACGGATTTTTACCACGTCGATGTCGGTCGCCCTAACGACTGCCTATTAGTCTTTAACGAGGCTGTCTTCGAGAATTTCATGGTCGAATCGGTTAACTACGTAAAACGAGCCGATGGTGCAGGAGACTATCGCTATGGCATGGCGCTAATCGAAAACGGCCTTGAATTTTATGCCCTTCTGATCTCGCCTGTGAAAAAGGAATGGTATATTGTCAAGAACAATCCTACCAGCATGGACTTGTTGGCAAGCGGTCCTGCAGACTCCGTGGACGGCTTTAGCGAAGAAACGGCCGATCGCCTCTTTGCCATCGTCCGCGGAAGCGAACTGACCTTTTTTGTCGACGGCCAATTCGCCGGTCGCATCTACGACGATGATTACACCATTAGCAAGGTAGGCTTTGTCGTGCAAACAGTCGATGAGGTCCACGTCCATACCCATTACGACAGCATGAGCCTTAGGGAGCTGCCATCAAATGTGGCGACGCCGGTTGAATTAGAGGTTAGCTCACTCGAACAAACTAATTTCTCCCCGGCTTGCCTGGGTTCCTACGCCAATGAAGGCAAGCTGGAATTATGGCGTTCCCATGTCGTCCAGCCAGGCGAGACGCTCAGTTCTCTGGCTACTCTTTATGAAGTCTCTGAGCAAGCTATCGTGGACATCAACCTTATCACTGACGCCAATGTCATTCGCGAGGGCCAAACCTTCCTCATCCCCCCTGCAGACGAATAAGGGCTGTGAGGCATTATGCGACGGTGATGGTTGAATATTAGATTGAGTCAGTTGGATCTGACATAGTTGACACCTTGTCAATAGGAATAGGGGCCGTAAGCTGGATCGCAGATGGTTTTACCGATACCAGGCCGGGTAGGGGGGTGGAGGTGGTAACGATCTACAAGGCCTTGTTCCTGGAAGTTGGCGGCATTTTCTGGAACCAGATGTCTGGGGCGAGGGGTTATTCAAGGTCCTTGTCTATTTGCAAGCTATCAGCGAATGATCAGCGGTAGATAAAGAGGTGCGAGACCACAATCGATCCGGGGAAATGTCAGATTGTTAGTGACATCGGTCACCTGGACTGGAGAGCGCTTTAATCGACTCTCAATGGCGTCGGGCGTCGTGGCCACGCCTAAATCGATGAGCAAGGCGGCGCAACCTGCCGCAGTGGGCGAAGCCATGCTGGTTCCTGAAGCCGTGGTGGTGCCGTTGCCGATGGCATCGGAAAGGACGCTGACGCCAGGGGCCATGATGTCAGTTTGAGCGTTGCTATTGGTGAAGCCGGCTACCGCATCGGCCGAGTCCGTCGCCCCGACGGAGACGACGTTACTCAGGCAAGCCGGGGATTTCATCTGGGTACCTGAAGAGCTGTTGCCTGAAGAGGCGAAGGCAATGACCCCGTTAGCCCGCAAGGTATTGATGGCCGCTGCGCCTGCTATATTCCAGGAGGTGCTATTGTCGCAGTCGCCCGCGAACATGGCGCTGGTCCCAAAGCTCATGTTGATCATATCCACATCCGGCCGGCTAGTGATAATAAAATCTAGGGCAGCCACGATCTCTGAGAAAGCGTAAAAACAGCCGGAAAAGCTGCAGTTATCGAGCACTTTTATGGCCACGATCTCTGCATCTGGCGCCACGCCAACGGAGCTAACGACACCTTTGGAGGTGACGATGCCGTTCACGTGGGTGCCATGGCCGGCATCATCTTCGGCCGCGCCTACCCCTGACTGACGGTCGCTGCCATTGGGGCATTTCCCGCTGCCGTCGATGGCTCCGTTGTTGTCCACAAAGCACTCTTGCCAGATGAGATCGTCCTTCAGATCGTCATGGTCGGTATCGATGCCTGTGTCGAGAACGGCGACCACGACCCCCTCGCCAGTGGCGCCGACTAAATGGGTCTTGTCGGCGCCGATCAAGGGCACGGTGTTGGCCAGGCTGCCGGTGCCGCCCACGTCCAGGTCGATTTTTGTTACCTGGGGATCGGCGGCCAATTTGGCCAATCCCGAGGGCGATAGGATGGTGCCTGACAGGGCCGGCACCGCTTCATAAATTTGCCGCGACCGGTATTCCATGGGGGTCAAAGGAGCTAAGACAGTTTGCTGGACGGCCGCGATTTGCCCAGCCAGCGTTGCTAGATCCTCTTGAGAGCGCATCATCGAAGGATTTTGCCGTAAAGCGATTACCACTTGGGCTGTTCCCTGGTCGCGCACTGTTTCGCTCACACCTGGACCAACTTTGCCGGCTGAATTTGGCACGACTGATTGCGCTCCCAATGGCCGGGAAGTTGCAGCGAGGGAAAAACCCAAGGCCAGGACGACTATAATAAGAATCAGAACGAATATCCGGGCTGATGACGGTTGATTCACTTTGTTACTTTTCCTTGAGGCTTTCGCCGTCAACTGAATCGGACTTTGAATATTTCATTGAAGCTTGAAAGCGAGGTTCGTTGGTTTCTATATGTCGAAGTGCGGGATTAGGTAACTAGTATAGCGTAAAAACTGTCGTTAATACGGCCGTTAACTACAGCGGGGTGGTGGAGAAGGCCGGGTTCAGACCGTGGATCATTTAGTCGTACTGGGAAAGCCAGTCTCCATGGGCAGCGACCAACTCGTCAACCAGCGACCAGATCTGATCTAAGTCCAACTCGGCTGCTGTGTGGGGATCAAGCATTGCTGCGTGGTATATGTGCTCCTTTTTTCTCGTCAGAGCGGCTTCTACTGTCAATCGTTGGACATTGACGTTTGTTTGTATCAGCGCGGCGAGATGTGGGGGCAACGATCCAATGAATGTTGGTTGAAGACCGTTTCTATCCACCAGGCAGGGGACCTCTACAACACAGTCTGGCGGCAGATTACTGATCAATCCGTTGTTAGGCACATTGCCGTAGACTGTGCGTGGCGTGTCTGTTTCCATACTGTGGATGATAAGCGATCCATACTCGACGCTGCGCTCAATCTCCAATACTTGCTCGCCACTTATTAACCTCTGGCTCAGCGCTTCCCAGTTCGCAATCTGCTCCTCGCAGCGACGGATGTACTCGTCCAAGGGGATATTGTACTGCTCGATCAGGTCAGGACGATCGCGTTTGATGAACCAGGGCACGTATTCGCTGAAATGCTCACTCGATTCGGTTACGAAATAGCCGAGTCGTTGTAGCATGTCATAGCGCACTCGATTTTCGGATGGCACCCGTCCCTCATGGATAACTTGATGTAGTCGCGGATATAGATCCTCAATCCTCCCATCTACGTTGCGCTCGAATCTGAGGTAGAAGGCCATGTGATTAATGCCCGCTACCAAATAGTTGATTTCTTCTATAGGGATACCGATGTCATGGGCTAGTTCCCCCGCGGTATGGGGCACGCTGTGACACAGGCCGACTGCCTGTATGCTGGTGACCCGAGATAAAGCCCAACAATTAATAGCCATGGGGTTGACGTAGTTAAGAAATAGGGCTTCAGGACAAAGTTCAGCCATATCCTGGCATATTGATGTTAGGACCGGAACGGTGCGTAGTCCGCGCATGATGCCGCCTATCCCCAGCGTGTCGGCGATCGTTTGGCGGAGCCCATACTTTTTAGGAATTTCAAAGTCGATGACTGTGCCCGGCTTGTAACCAGCAACCTGAATCATACAGATGACATAGTTAGCACCATCCAACGCCGCGCGACGGTCAGTTGCCGATTCAATTGTTGGATGGGCATCCAGCGCCTTTGCTACTTTGTTTGCGACTATCTCCGATGTACGTAATCTTTTTTCGTCAATGTCGTGTAAGGCAATGGTTGAATCAGCTAGCTCTTGAAAGCTGAGGATGTCTCCAAGCAAATTCTTGGTAAATACAGTACTACCAGCGCCAATTAAGGTGATCTTTGTCATAGTTTGGCTGTATCTTGGTTACGAAGTGGCATCGTGTGAGCAGCGAACCAATAGACGAGATGGTGGACTGCAACAATTAGGACTCTGAGACCAGCGAATTCACGACCGTCACATCACGTGGAGGGACCTTTATGGGTAGGCCAGTGATGTTTGCCGTCTGGATAACATCCGTGAAGTTCAACAAAATAATAGCGTCTCCTCGTTTGCGTGCAATCAGGCCTCGAGGTAAATCTCCGATGCGAGAGAAACCTAACTTATCTACCAGATGACCAATAACGGCTCGCGCCTGTGGGTCTGTTGGATACCAGCCATGGTAGTATATTTTCCCATTATTTAACGAATTTTCGATTAACGCTGCTTGTCCGGAATAGGGGCCGCTACTGTAGCTGGCTAGGGCTCGGACAGATGCGCTGTCCGGTTTTAATACTTCAAGCCAATAAGTAGCCGGTCCGTTCAGCCCGGCTATGTTTGTCGAAAGGTCCCAGCCGAATTGTTCTGGAAGAGACTGCCAGCTACGAACCGTGGCACCAATCAGCAGCCTCAGCAGTCCTGGAAAGGGTTGATCAGTCACCAAATTATTAGCCGTTTTAAATCCAGAGCGAACGCCTAATAATAGATGGCCACCGTCGATGACATATTGTTTAAGCGTGTGGGCCAACTCTTCATCAGCGATATGCAGCGTCGGTGCCAAAACCAGGCTGTATTTGTTCAGCTCTCCACTCTTAGGGATTATATCGACTTGAATTCCTAGCCGCTGGCAAGCACGATAGTAGACGAACAGGTGCTTCAGGTAGCTATAGTCACTGCGATGAGGTTGAATTTCTAAAGCCCACAGGTCTTCAAAATCAAATATCAGGGCAACATCTGCCTCATTTGGTTGCCGAGCTATGTCAGCAAGTTGTTGTTGTTCTCCTCTTAATAATGCCAGATCAGCAAGGCCGAAACCGGCCGACCCATCATGTTGCAGGAGCCCTGAGTGGTATTGTTCCTGGGCAAACAGAGTCGATCGCCACCGGAAGTATACGGTGGTATCGGCGCCTTCAGCCAGAGCGTGCCAGGTCCATAGACGGGTCGTGCCCGGCCGGATTCCAGGATTCACCGAACCCCAGTTGATAGCCCCTGCTTGTTGTTCCATAACCCAGAATGGTCTGCCCTTGAGGCCATAAGTTAACGCATGGGCCATACCGGTAATATAAGGATCACCAACATCATAGGCGAACTGATGCTCAGAAGCATCCAGCTCATCCTGTTTGAGATAAAGATGCTTTTGCCAGCGATCAAGATTGCCTGTCGGATAGCTATCCCATGTTACAAAGTCAAGGTCTGTCGCCAGAGCAAATTGATCGAGATCGCGATATAAGCCCATAAAGTTAGTGGTCACGACGTGCTCTGGAGCATATTGGCGAACCAAATCGATTTGCAATCTTTGATAGGCAACATAGGAATCGGACGAGAAGCGATAAAAGTCCAAGATGTGACTAGGATTGGGTTTGTCGATGGACTGATCGGGTAAATGAATTTGGCTCCAGTCCATATAGCTTTGCGACCAGAAGAGCGTCCCCCAGGCATCGTTTAAGTTGGCAATATCACCGTAACGATCTTTTAACCATGCTTGAAAGGCTGTGACACAGTTGTAACAATAACAACGGGCGGTATGGCCACCACCCCACTCGTTGTCTATTTGCCAGCCGAAAACAAAGGGATGAGTGCCATATCGCTGGGCCATGGCCGACACAATTTCTTGGCTGTGACGGTGGTAAGTAGAACTGTTTGGGCAGTAATGGCGGCGCGTACCGTGATCGCGGCGCTGGCCGCCCGCGTCGATTCGCAAGATATCTGGATGGTTTCTGGTAAGCCATATCGGGGGTGCAGCAGTAGGCGTGCCGAGCATAACACGGAGGCCGGCCTTGCCCAGGAGGTTGATAGCCCGATCTAACCAGGACCATTGGTAACGACCTGCCTCCGGCTCTATCTGAGCCCAGGCAAACTCGGCAATTCGCACGATCTCGATGCCAGCTTCGACCATCATCAGGGCGTCGGATTCCCAACGCTTTTCAGGCCAGTGTTCAGGATAGTAACAAACGCCGAAATTCATGATTTTTGCAAAGATGGGTTGTGTAACTCATCCCCCCAGGCACGCGTTAAAGACACCGCCTGCTTCCAGCGCTCAGAACCTGCCTCTTGCTGTCCATTGGTTAGCTGCGGGCTAAAGCGAGTGTAGTGGCCAGGTAGGGGAGGCAGCTCTGATAAGTCTCGCCAAACATCTGCCCCCAAACCAGCTAACAAGGCGGCCGCCCAGGAAGTAGTTTCTGTGAACTCGGGGCGCTTCACGGGGATACCAAGAAGATCAGCCTGAATCTGACAGGCGATGTCGCTGGCCGAAACCCCACCGCCGACCAATAATTCATTGACCTCTATACCGGTTTCTTCTGAAACAGATGTCAATATGTCCCTAAGTTGGTAGCCCAAGGCCTCCATTAAGGCCCGGATAATATGGCCACGCGTATGTCCAAGGGTGAGGCCAAATAGTGTGCCCCGGGCACTGGGATCACCATAAGGCGCATTTAGACCGGTGAAAGCAGGGACAAAATAAAGGCCACTCGAATCGGGGACTGACTTGGCCAGAACATCGAGTTCCTCATAATCTTTTACCAAATTAACTTCGTCGCGCATCCAGCGGATAACCGCACCAATCACAGTTGTTGGCGCTTCAAGACAGTAGGTTTGCTGACCATTCAGATGCCAGGCATAAAAGACATCCATTTTACCCAGATTTGGCGTCTCACGTCCCAGGAATACTTTCACGTAGGAAGCTGTACCATGGGTACACTCGGCTTCGCCTGGCCGGCGTCGATTATGACCGAATAAGGCTGCCTGCTGATCACCGATCATGGCTAAAACAGGGACATCGGCCGTCTTACCGTCAGGTCCAGTGATGTGCAGGAAGCCATAGTCATGCACAGTTGGCATAGCAACTGGCAATGCATCAGGTGGAACACCAAGAAAAGCCAACCATTCAGCCCAATATTGCCGGGCTCTAAAATCGTAGAGGCCCATAGCCTGGACCAGCGAAGTATCCATATAATGCCCTGAAGGGCGTCCTAAAGTATGTAACAGCCAAGCGGCCGATAATCCCAATCGCAAACGACCAGACCGGTTGGCATCTTGGAAGGCTTGATCATTTTTCACACGCCATGCCAGGTGTAAGGCGGACATATATGGCCCTGGTCCATATCCCAGTCGCTGGTGCACTTCGGCCGATAAGGGCCACTGTTTAAGGTCCTCCAAGAAAGGAAGTGATCGTAAGTCCTGCCAGGTGATGGCATTGCCGATAGGCTGGCCAGTACGCACATCCCAGGCGAATTCAGTATTCCGTTGGCAGGCTAAGCCACAAGCAACGATCTGATCAGGCTGGATATGGGCGTGTTTAATGGCTTCTGTGATGGCTTCGCCAACACCTGCAGCGACGGCTGTTGGATCTTGTTCGACCCAGCCTGGTCTGGGATAAATTCGGGTAACCGGGCGGTAAGCATGACCTAAAACCTGCCCTGCAAGGCTCACGATGACGGCTTTGGTTCCGCTGGTTCCTTGGTCTACACCTAAAAGATATGATTTGGACATAAGTCAATATCTATACTAGTTGGTACTGTTTTAGCCGTTTTCCGGCAGGAGCTCGGCCAGTTGACGAAGAACGTAAGTTGGTTTAATCGACGAATCTCTAAACATCGATTCATCTGTTGCGCCCGTTAAGGCCAATGCAGCGGACATTCCGGCATTAAGACCCAATAGTACATCGGTCTCTAATCGGTCACCGATCATCAGACAATCTTCAGCCTGAATACCCAGTAGATCTAGGACAGCCGCCGCCATATAGTGGCTTGGTTTACCTACCACGGCTTCTACTTTTGTATCGGTGCAGGCTTCGATGGCGGCGATTATCGCGGCCGCATCTGGCTCGCCACCGCCGGGAACTGGACAGTAACGATCAGCATTGGTGGCAAAAAAGCGGGCGCCGGCCCGTATGGCATCAAAAGTCACTTGTAGCTTCCAATAGGCGAAAGTGCGGTCGAAACTAGCAATGACCACATCTACCTGTTGAGCTTTGTCGGTTAATTCAAAACCGGCCGCGCTTAGTTCCCCACGCAAAGATTCTTCGCCAACAACGAAGAGCCGGGCATTTGAAAAGTTCTTTTTAAGGAAATGAACCATGACGGCTGAAGAATTAATGACATCTTCAACTGGCGTAGATAGACCCAGTCGGGTTAATTTTAGGGCATAATCCTCACGGGTGTGCGTTGGGTTGTTAGAGAGAAATACTGTCCGCTTGCCCAGAGAGCGCAACTTCGTCAAAGTATATTCGACTGTCGGCAAAAGAGCCTCTCCTAGATACACAGTGCCGTCGAGATCGAAAATGTAGGCTTTGTAAAAGCGGTTCGGTTTATTCATAACCAACGTATCTTTTAGTTTAGAGATTGTCCTTGAAGTGGGCGTATCGTGCTCTTTTTTAACCCTTGACTGCACTACTTGTCGCACTCTCGACAAAGAAACGTTGCCCAAAAATGTAAATGATGACAGGAGGCAGAACAGCAATAGCCGCGCCCGCCAGAACCAGGTTTGGACTATCGGCGGCGCGACCCCCCAGCACACTCAGGGCTAAGGTCAGGACGCGGTTAGCCTCGTTACCCGAGTTGATGACCACCAGCGGCCAAAAGAAGCTGTTCCAGGCGTACAAGAATGTGAATGTGCCGAGAGCGGCCAGGGCCGGCCCGCTGGCTGGAATGAAGATCCGCCACAGTATCTGAAAGCGCGTGGCGCCGTCAATCACCGCGGCTTCTTCGATTTCCTTTGGAATTGAGAGAAAGAACTGCCGCATAAGAAACGTACCGTAGGCAGTAAAGATCCAGGGAATAATGAGCGAGGCAAATCGATCAACCCAATCGACAGCCACCATGATCTGATAAAGCGGCGTAATGAGCACCACAAAAGGGATCATTATCGTGCCTAAATAAAGTACGAAGAGCTGGTCTCGCCCAGGAAATTGTAACCTGGCAAAAGCATAACCACCCAGCACCGATGTGGTAAGCTGGCCAAGAACGACTGCTACGGTCACAAGTGCGGTATTCGTCAAGCTGCGATCCATCGCGTGAAGTTCAGTCACTTCCTGATAGCTGCTGAAATCAAAGGCTATTCGATCAACTGGCTCACCCAAGCGCAGATTTTGCAGCGTCGTACGTTCCAAATTTTGGGGATCGGCGAATCGACCCAGCGCAGTACGGCTGACGAGAGCCAAGGGCACGACAGCTCCGTCCACTTCAACATTGTATATATCCAACTCTTCGCCATCGACGGTGACAGTCTCGCCAGTTTCTTGCGCCAATTCGAGCTCAACAACCACGGTTTCTTCCGGCGTATCTGGCTCGGCAAATAGCCCGACGCGCACGCTACGCTCGACCAACACGAATTCCTCTTGCCCATTTTCTGTATCTACGATGTAAAGGGGCAGCGGTTCATCAAAGCCCTCCACAGTTTCAGTGATCGGCTGGCGAGGCAGTAAGCGAGGCGGAAATTGGAAGGTGTCCTCTACCTGTTTGGCGGATGTAAATAGCATTACCAGGAAGGGGAAGAGCATGATAAAGGCAAAAAGCCCAAGTAAAATATAAACAAAGAAATAACCGATTCCAGAGCGCGTGCGATTTGAAAGAGTCATCATATCTTCTCCAGGACCTTTCCCTATGATTCAACCGCGCCAGCGGTACGTTGACGCTGAAACTGAAAGATAGTCGCGGCGAAAATGAGGAGGAAGAGAACCCAGGCGATAGCCGCTGCATATCCTTGCCGAAAATTGCGAAAGCCTTGGTTATACAAATACAAGACGATCGTCAAGGTAGAAGTGCCGGGTCCGCCAGGTGGCGTGGTGAGCACAAACACCTGGTCGAATAGCTGCATGGCCTGGATGGTCGTTGTCGTGAGCACAAAGAAAGTCGTGGGGGCCAGCAATGGTACTGTCAGACGGCGAAAACGAGTCCAGATTCCGGCGCCATCGACCTGAGCTGCCTCATAAAGTACCCCAGGTATTCCCTGTAAACCGGCCAGGTAAAGGATCGTGTTGAATCCCAACCATTGCCAAGAGGCGATGATAACAACGGCAAGAAGGGCCACTTTGGTATCCGATAGCCAGCCAATTTGTGGATCCATGAGCACTTCGCTACCGGCAATGCCGTTAATTACATTGACGCCGCTGGTAATGCCGAAATTAATCCAGCCCACGGCCGAGTTGTACAGCCAGCGCCAGATGAGCGCCACCCCAACCACAGCCGCGACGCTGGGCAGAAAGTAGATCGTTCGAAAGAACTTCATGCCCCGCAGTTTGCTGTTCAGCACCGAGGCCAAGAACAGTGCCGGGATAACACTGAAGGGAACGGCTAACAAGACAAAGAAAACTGTGTTCCGCAACGAGATCCAAAACAACTTGTCCTGCGCTCCTAAGAGAAAGTGCCTCCCGAAAATTGAGAAACGCATCAGTTCAGCATGGACAGTTACATCGAGCACTTGGTTAGCAAGTTGGTCCGCACTCTCCAATTGGGCAAAGTCGAGGTTAAAGATCTCTGCATAGTTTGCCAGTCCGATCCAATTTGGCTGGCCAAAGGCATCGGAATCTGTAAAGCTAACATAGAGGGAGAAGAGCAAAGGCCCGGCAAAGAAGAGTAAAAAGCCGATGAGGTTAGGCGAAAGAAAGAGATAACCGTTGAGCATCTCATTGTCCTTCTCTCTTTCGCCCATTGCTTTGGCTGCGGGTGCACGCCACATCAGGAACGTCATTGTTCCAAAGAGAATGCTGCCAATGACCAGCCCGATTCGGTCAATTCCGGCAATTCGGCCGAGTAGTGTGATCACCCCTGGAATGAGTCCCACAGCCAGCAGGAAGATGAGAAAACCGGCAGCCATCACGATATTGCCGGCCTGGCGGATGCGTCTGGCCCGACTGTAGTCATCGCCTACTCTATTGGCAAAGCCACGAAGGATGTAGCCGGCCACGACAATACCAAGGAAAGGCAAGCCGCGCGCCAGATTTTCGGCCAGCGAGTCAATGCCGATGAAGATGCCTAAATAATGGAAGGTTGCCGCCAGGCAGCCAATGAACCAAAGGTAGTTCAGCGCCAGGGATGCCACCCGGCCGCGGTGTTGCCGGCGGTGGATGCCCCCGGCGGCGAAAAGGCTAATGGCCGCCGTAAGCAGGAAGGCGAAACTACCGATCAGGCGGATAACCGTACTGAGCTCAAAGTTGCCTAACCAGAGGGCCAAGATGCCAGCCAAAGCCAGGACCGCCAATACGACGTGCCAAATGGTTGCAATTCTCAGGAAAAGCTGCGTGCGGCGAGATGATTTCTCGGCCTCGCTCTGCACTTCTTTTTCGCCTGTTACTTCCATGGCCACTTCCTCCTCAACGGGCTGGCCGTGACTGCCTGCGCCGCCTGACCACAACAGTTTCTACTAGGAACCATGGGCACGCCGGACCTCAATAAGAGGTCCGGCGTGCATGCACCGGAAAATGCGCTTAATTATTGAGCGAAGGCCTGGTTGGCCTCGTCGCAAACGCTGGCAGCAAATTCATCCAGCGTTGTCTCACCGGTGAGCAGCGACGAAACAGCAGCATCCATGACCGCACCATATTCTGGCCAGGAGCCAGCCCACAGTGGACCCTCAGATGCTGGATCGCGAGACAGACCGTCCAGGAAGGCCTGGTTATTGTCTGGCGGAGTGAAGGTCAAGAAGGCGTCTAGCGCTTCCTGGCTCACGCGACTGGGGATGTTCGCGCCCAGTGCGGAGACCTGGCCTTGTGTTTCGGCCGTCGTCAATGCCTGAACCAGTTCCCAGGCTTCCTCGGGATGCTCGGTATCGCCATTAACGACGTAAGCGCCCCAGAAGAGCCAGTTGCCGGGGTTGCCGGCGGGTCCGTTAGGCAGACCCACAACGTCCCAATCAAAATCCACAGTTCGAATGCCAGGTGTTGCCCAGCGGCCATTTTGGAACATACCAACATTGCCAGCCCGGAATGGAGGCTCAGGATCCTCGCCGTAAGGCACGGCATAGCCAAGGTTCGTGTAAAGTTCTTGAGCGAAGGCAAGACCGGCTAACGATTCAGCGCTATCCAGGTTACATGCGTTCCGATCAGTGTTAAAGAAGCCGCCGCCTGCGGCGTTCATCCAGACGCCATAAGGGCCCCACCAGGCGCTACCGCCGTAACCCTTGATATCGCCACCCAGTGCATTAACAGCCTCAGAAATCTCGAGAAAGGCGTCCCAGTCCCATTCGCCGGCCGCTTCAAGTTCGCGGGGATCTTCAGCGCCGGCTTCGGCGATGAGATCCAGGTTGATATAGAGGGCAAAGGTCGATACATCTCGTGGCAGACCCCAAAGCGCCTCGCCACTGTTGCCGCTATCAGGGTTGAAAGTGAGATGGAACATTGGGCCAGGATAGAAGTTATCGTCGCCGTAACCAGCTGTCCCATCCGCCAGCTCACGCATGTCAAGTAACAGGCCGCGGGTAGCGAAGTCAGCAACATCGGTGCCCGGAATCCAGAAAACATCCGGGGCGGTGCCAGAGGCTAGTTCGGTCTTGAGCACGTCCTGGTACGAGGCCGTCTCACTGCCGCCTGGTTCGTAAACCAACGTGACCCCGTCCATCCCAGACATCAGTTCGTCACTGATATTTTGGTAGACATCTGCCTCTTCCTGATTGTCGGGGCGCGTGCGCCAGCGAATCGTCACATCTTCCATTGCCTCTTCGGCCGGTTCTTCTGCCACTGGTTCCTCGGCCGGTTCTTCTGCCGGTTCTTCGGCCGGTTCTTCTACCGGAACGGCGGTTGGCTCTTCCGCGCCGCCACAAGCGGCCAAGATCAAACCTAGACTAAGCAACACAACTATAAGCATCCAAAATCGTTTGACTTTCATGAATATTCTCCTCCGATTAACATAGGATATAAAATTGAACGTGCTTCTTTTTTATGTTCTGTTCGAAAAAATGTTTCTTCCCGATAATCACCTCCTAACTTTGTCGCTAATTCACTCCTGTTCATTATTGCGAAGTTGAGCTTTCGAGACTTATAGTGGTATAGGTCCGGTAGAGCGGCGAATGATCAATTCGGCCGGGAGCCGCATTTGTCGGGCAGGAGCACCAGGTTGATCGATTGTCTGGATCAATGAGCGGGCAGCCTCCCGGCCGATATCGGCAAAATTTTGTCTTAATGTTGTCAAGGGCGGGGCGAAATACGCTGCCAGTGGGATGTCGTCAACCCCAATGACGGATAGCTCGTCTGGTATCATCAGGCCCTTATCCCTGGCGGCCCGCAAAACGCCAACCGCCATCTGGTCATTTTGGGCAAATACGGCCGTTGGCACAGGGTCCAGCTGGGCAAGCTTCTGATAAGCTTCATACCCAGAAGGAGCCAACCAAGAGCCTTCGATGATTAGCTCGGGCAAAAGAACCAGGCCCACATCCAGTAAGGCTTGTTCATAACCCAGACAGCGATCCTGTGAACAATCTTCGGCCATAGGACCGGTAACCATGGCGATGCGCCGGTGGCCGATGTCAATAAGATGTCGGGTTGCCTCATACGCTGCGCTGACGTCGTCCAGGGCAACCGAGTCGGTCGCTTCCTCGCGCGGACGGGCGCCAGCGAAGACGGTAGGGAAATCGGGCGGCAAGTGCAAATGCCGACGGTCGGCATAGGGATTGATAACCATGATGCCCTCTACCCGGCGACTACTCACAAGATCGTCCATCAGGTAAGCAAAGGTGTCTTCATCACGAGCAGAAGCAGATAGAAGAAAGTATCCTTGCTGGCGCGCCTCAGTCTCGGCTCCATCGATGATACTGGCGAAGGTATAGTCAGTAAGGTTGGGAGCGATGCAGGCCAGCGTACCGGTGCGTCCTTTGGCCATATTACGCGCGGTGGCGTTAGGCCGGTAGTCCAGTTCATCGATAGCGGATTCGACCCGCGCCCGAGTTACTGGCCTGACTTGTTTGCTCTGATTGATGACCCGAGAAACGGTCTGGTGCGAGACACCAGCACGAGCGGCGACATCACGAATAGTTACTCGCGAGCGAGCCATATTATTTCGGAAAGATAGATCTTCATAATGCTCTGCTTATTCCGGGAAGACAAATCGAGCCTTTTTTGTTTCAATTGATTATCGAGGTATGTTACCGGTCACATGTGACCGGTAACATACTAGCTTATTGATGTGGTTTTGTCAAGAATATGTGGCTAGTGTCTCAAAATGCGTTTCTTCTGAGCCATTGATCGTGTGTACCGCTGCGTGGATGAGCAGGTCCAAAATCAAATTGACAAAGACCCTAGCATTCGTCTAGACTGATAGAAGGTTGGTTTCATTAACTGGCTGGTATTAGGAGTTAAACAGGACAACGAGCTACTGGGTTCGGAGCATGTCTGAAGATTTGGACTGGCAAGCCGACGAAGAAGCCGGTTGGGGGCATGGGGATCTACAGACCGTTCCCAAGGTGTCTGGGCCTCGCAAGCGTTTCTGGCACATCTTTCTCATCTCTTTAGTAGCACTTGTTGCAGGTGGGGTTTTGGTTTATTGGCTTCTGAACCAGAATTTAGAGAAACGATTTACATCTGCCAAATTAGATATCCTCGCTATTCACAATCTTGTCCTGTATGCAGATCGGCAGCATGATGTTTCTCTGATAACAGCAGTTCTCTCGCATGAAAACTCAAATTGGGCGAAGGTGCAAAAAGAATTGGCACAGAAAGGTTTGCTGTTTGGGCGGACTTCGTTTAGTTTGCATTTACCGACCGGTTCCGGGCAAAGCTTCGATTTAGCCAATCGAGACCCAAAAGGGCTGTTAGTGGATTTCAAGGAATTCAACATTAGTCCAGACCTGAGGGCAGCTACCGTCAACTCGGACCTCATGTATCTGATTGACTATGGTAACCAAGTGACGGACACGGTGACCTTGCGGCATACTAGATTATTCTCTCGAGTTGGCAATCGATGGTTGTTGGTACCCCCAGAACCAGGATTCTGGGGTCAATGGGTGACGATTCGAGAGGGGCGATTGAGTCTGCGTTTTCCCGAGCGAGACAGAAAGATCGCTGAACGATTGGCACTAGATATTGATGCCATCCTGAGCCACATGTGCCAATCCCTGGCAGAAGTAGAGTGCCCAAATGACCTGCAAGTTTCTATCATATTGGACTCAAATCCAGATAGTCTGGCGACAACATCCGAGACGGCTATCATGTTGAGCGATATATCACCCATAAGGTTGCCAACTCCCACACTCGTCGGCACGCCGGTTGATGAAGCTGGCTATCAAGCACTATTGCATGGGTACGCCAGCCATATCGTGACCGTTATCATTAGCAACAATGTTGGCTGGCAATGTTGCGAGAAAGGGCTTTTTTTTCAAGCTCTCCTAGATAAGCAATTGAGCCAACTCAATCTACGTCCTTGGCCCCTCACGCAAGCAGAGTACCAGGCGATGTTTCGTTACCCAGTTATGGATATAGCCAGACTGCAATATATATGGAGGAAAGCACCTCTTCCCTTATCATCGCATGCAACGTGGCGACAAATCTACAGTCTGGTTGACTTCATTTTGGAAGCCAACCCGGAATCTTCCCCCGCTGTTCTGCAGCAGCAGCTGGTGTCTTCAGATGACTACGGTTCCTGGCTCTCTAAGAATGGGTTTGACAGCATTGGCCCAGAGTTGCAGAGTCGCTGGCTCCAGTTTGTCCGAGGGAGGTTTGTAAACGAACAGCCCCCCTTACCGTTTCCCGATCAGGACATTTTTCTCCTATGTAGCTCCGACTATAGCGATAAGGGCGCTTTGTATCGATACGACCTGGATAGTGGACAGATCGTTTCTGAGCTGGCCGATCGGACACTGCTGTTCATGATCCCGCTAATAGGAGACGAGGGTGTATTGCTTCAGTATCGGACGCTCGAATTTTCTCCTCCAGAGGTATTGGTATGGCAAAACGGGCGCATCCTAGATGTGGCCAGCAAGGTGTCAGATACTGTCTTGTTACCAATTGATTCTTCTAATCCGAACAGGTTGTTATTTTACTCCCATGAAGTAGATCGGGATGGGGCACTATATAGTCAATTAAATCTAGAAACTTGCAGTACCAGCCGCTGTGGGATCCAATTCCTTCAAGGATTTCCAGTCTGGTCACCAGACGGCCGTCGTACGATTGTGACGACGGACGAAGGGGTGTTGTGGTTGGGCGATGCCGAGGGCCGGCAATTATCCCCTATCGGCGACGGTTCTCACCCATTCTGGATGGAGGATGATGCCTACGGCTACGTCGACAAGCAACCACAGGAAGCGATCGTGAAAACGTCAATCCGGGATCTTGATGCGCGGGCAGTGCTGCCATTGGAAACGCTGACAGCGGCTGTTTCTTTTGAACTCCCAGATGAACAATTAAGTATTCACGCCATCTCTGTTAGACATAGGATGAATATGCTTCTTGTCGCCCTTAACGTCATTGATGGCACACAACA
>JAHEJP010000382.1 GCA_024638855.1 Chloroflexota bacterium | reverse complement strand
GAGGAAATAAGGTCGTCTTCAGCGGCGATACCCATACCGGGCGCATCCGCCGCCGACCTGGCGACCTGATCGACTATCTGGGCCGGGCCCTTCGTTTCCCGGATGGTGTCGTCTTGTTGAGTGGTACCGGTGTTGTTCCCCCTGATGAATTCAGTCTGGCTGCCGGCGACGTCGTCACCATCAACATTGAAGGCTTAGGCAGCCTAGAAAACGAGGTAAAAGTGGTCTGACGGATTCAGGGTTTAACAGGCAGAACGAATCTCTTTACCAACAAGTGTGATCATGAAAATCACAGCAATAGAATCATTACAATGGGCAGAATACCCTCGTTTGCTGGTGGTTCGGGTCCATACCGACCAGGGCATTACAGGCTTGGGTGAGACGGTGGACAAAGTGCCTGGGGCGAAGGGCGCCTTGCACGGCACGGTGGCCCCACTGGCCCTAGGTCAGGACCCTTTGGATATCGAAGGCTTATGGCGTTTCGTGATGGACAATATCATGTATCACGGCTACGCTGGAGCCGAGCTGCGAGCCCTATCAGCTCTGGAAGTGGCCTTATGGGACATCATGGGCAAACGATACGGCGCCCCGCTCTACCACTTATTGGGCGGAAAGACCCGCGACCAGGTGCCCACCTATAATACCTGTATCGGCTTCGGGTCGGTCCAAGATTACGCTGCCTGGCATGAGAATGCAGGTTCCCTGGCCCAATCATTATTGGACGAAGGTATCAAGGCCATGAAGATCTGGCCCTTCGACCGCTTCAGTGAGAACAGTTTCGGCCAATACATCGGCCACGAACAGGTCGAAGCCGGTTTGGAGCCCATCCGGCAAATCCGTGAGACGGTCGGCCGGGAAATGGAGATCGGCATCGAATGCCACTTTCGCTGGAACCGGCCGAGCATCGAGCGTATCGCCCGGGCCTTGGAACCGTACGATATTCTCTTCCTGGAGGATGTTTTACCGGCCGTGTACGTCGACGAGATCAAATTGATCGCCCAGCGCACTTCCATCCCCATCATCGGTTCGGAATTACTCATGACGCGCTGGCAGTTACGAGAGTGGATGGAAAAACATGTGGCCTCGATCCTGATGACCGACCCGGTGTGGAACGGCGGCATCGGCGAAACGCGTAAGATCGCCAATATGGCCGAAGCTTATGGCTTGCCGCTGGTGCTGCACAATGTGGCCGGGCCGATTTGCCACGCCGCCTGCATGCATCTCGGCGCCCACATTCCCAACCTGTACTTTGTGGAATCGGTGCGCGCTTTTTACCAGACCTACTTCCCGATCTTGAGCGATCACGCCCCGGTAGTGCGAGACGGTCATTTACCCGTGCCCAAGGGACCTGGGTTAGGGGTTTCCTTGCGCCCCGAGGTCTTGGAACGCGAGGACCTCAGCCGCCAGATCTCGGAAGGGCCTGGGCTGGCCGAAGGCCGGCGATCTATGGGCGACCATTGGTCTGTTGAAGAAATCCGTTAAGTGGGGAGCCGAAAAACTGCATTTTTGTTAAAGTTAAGAAGTAAGCCAAAGGAACGAATTTATTACCAAATCAATAACTTTGGCGTAATTAGACTTCAGCTTACTGATTATAGAGAGTTATATGAAACATTTCATCGCCTTAACCTGTGAAGCGCTGGCCCGGAGCATTTACGCTATCGCGGCTACGACGCCCCATACCATCTCCATCCGCCTCTTTCAACAAGGTCTACACAACCGGCCAAAAAACCTGCGGCATGTCTTGCAGGAACAGATCGACGCCATTGAAGAGGGAGAATGCCAGGCCATCTTGCTGGTTTACGGCATGTGTGGCACCTCGACGGTAGGTTTGACGGCCCGGCACACGCCCTTGGTCATCCCCCGCGCCCACGATTGCATCACCCTCTATCTTGGCTCGCACCAACGCTATCAAGAGGAGTTTGACCGCCATCCAGGCACATATTGGTACAGCGTCGACTACATGGAACGGGCTGAGCCAGGGGCCAGCGTGGCTTTGGGCGCGGCCGGTATCGAAGAGCAAGAGGGTCAGTATGAAGCCTATGTAGAAAAATACGGCAAGGAATCGGCCGACATGCTCATGGAAGAGATGAGCAAATGGGCCCAACATTATACTCGGGCGGCTTTCATCGATACGGGACTGGGTGACAGCACTGAATATGAAGGGATGGCCCAGGCCAAGGCCCAAAAAGAGGGCTGGGTATTCGAGCGAAAGGAGGGTAACCGCCGTATGCTGGAAATGCTGATAAATGGCGATTGGCGAGAAGATGAAATTTTGATTGTGCCCCCAGGCCATACCATCCAACAGGCTTACGACGATACCATCGTAAAGGCAAAACCAGAGCAAACCTCGTAACCGCAGTCTTATTCAACTTCACTGCATAGAATTTCTCAATTCATAGAAGAGCGTCATTTATGCCAGAACAGAAACTTTTTCAGGTAGATTTTGAACCCGTCGGCCGGCGGGGCGAGGCTGGAACCGGCGATTCTTTATTGGCCATCGCCCAGAACGTAGGCGTGGAGCTGGTCTCTTTGTG
The DNA here is from genome assembly GCA_024638855.1 of Chloroflexota bacterium. Taxonomy (GTDB): domain Bacteria; phylum Chloroflexota; class Anaerolineae; order Promineifilales; family Promineifilaceae; genus UBA11865. The sequence continues at coordinate 2,377 of JAHEJP010000382.1, read as the reverse complement.
CGGCGGCATCGGCTCTTGCGATAGCTGCAAGGTTCGTTTGATGGCCGGCACATTGACCGATCCAACGGTGGAAGAGGAAGCCATCTTCACGGCCGACGAGCTAGACCAAGGCTGGCGTTTAGCCTGCCAGGCCGAACCCCTGGACGATGTGAAGATCGATATTCCACCTGAATCGTTGACCACGCCCCAACGACTGCAAATCGAGGGTGAAGCTGGGGAGATGGAGTTAGACCCGGCCGTGTCACCTTTCGACGTCCAGATCGATCCCCCCACCCTGCACGATTTGCGGGGCGATGACGAGCGATTGAACGATGCTGTATTGGCGGCAAAAGGGCCAAGCCTTCAATTCAGCCTGCCGGTACTAAACTCATTTTCGTCCCAAGCTCGGGCCCTGGATTGGTCGGTACGCCTGGCCATCAGCGATGGCCGCTTTTTGGCCGGTGTGCTGCCGCCGGGCAGCCCATTGTTCGGATTGGCAGTCGATATCGGTACCACTTCTATCGCCGCTTACCTAGTCGATTTGGCGACAGGTGAAATAGCCGGCAAGACCGGGGCAATGAATCCGCAAATAGCTTATGGCGAAGACGTCATTAGCCGGATCTTGTACATCGACGAAAACCTGGAGGGCAAGGAACTTTTACAGGCCCGGGTGGTGAATACCCTGGAAGAATTACTGTCGGAATTGTGCGCCGAAGCCGACGCTTCGCGGGAGCAAATCGTCGACGCCGTCGTGGTGGGCAATACGGCTATGCACCATATCTTCGCCGGCCTGCCGGTCAAACAACTGGGAGAAGCGCCTTATGTGCCGGCCGTGAGCGGCCCACTCAGTTTCCCAGCCCAGGCTATCGGTTTGAAGCTGTCGCCTGGGGCAGCCGTTTATATGCCCCCCAATATCGCCGGTTATGTGGGCGCCGACCACATAGCCATGCTGGCGGCTACCGATGCCTGGCGGGCAGAACGAACAACCATCGCTGTGGATATCGGCACCAATACAGAAGTTACCCTGGTCCACAACGGCCGGCGTTATAGCTGTTCCTGCGCTTCAGGTCCGGCCTTTGAAGGGGCCCATATCAGCGCCGGTATGCGCGCCGCGCCGGGAGCCATCGAACGCGTTCAGATCATCGACGACCAGATCCGGGTACAGACCATCGGCGATCAAGCGGCCGTGGGCATCTGCGGCTCGGGCGTTTTGGACGCCGTGGCCGTTATGGCCGGCTCCGGACTCATCGACCGCCGGGGCGCCATACAGAGAGAACACATCTACGCCGCCAGCCTCGACGACGGGCAAGCGGCATTTGTACTGGCCCCGGCCGCGATCAGCGGTAACGGCCGGAATATCGCCGTCAACCGCAAAGATGTGGCCGAGATCCAGCTGGCCAAGGGAGCCATCCGGGCCGGGATCGAGATCCTGCTGAAAGAAGCCCAGATCCCGGCCGCTGAAGTCGAGGATTTTGTGATCGCCGGCGCCTTCGGCACCTATATCGACGTGGCCAGCGCTGTGCGCATCGGCATGTTCCCCAGCTTGCCCCTGGATCGCTTTCACCAGGTAGGCAACGCGGCCGGGATGGGCGCCCGCTTGCTGCTCATTTCCCAGGCCGCTCGCCGCCGGGCGGCCGAGATGGTGGAACAGATTGAGTATGTTGAGCTGACTACCTACGGCGCCTTCCAGGAAGAATTCATCCGCCAATTGTCTTTCTGAGAAAGTGTAACACGCTCTAGACATGGTAAAATAAAGCTATGTTGACCGAGCCCCGCTTCATCGGCGAAGAGATCGAGGTTACTTTCGACCAACCGCCCATGCTGGAGAAAAAGCCCGGCTGTCCCGACCATTTCACCTGGGGCGAGGAAGGCTTCGAAGTGACTGAGATGTTGCGCGAATGGCACGATTACCGGCGTCGCGGCCGGATGGCCCAAAATATGACTCCGGCCCACCTGGCCACGGCCGAAGGGCGCGGATCGTGGGGAGTCGGCCGGGATTATTTCCAGGTACGCACCGGCGACGGCCGCATCTTTGAATTATATTATGACCGGGCACCCAAAGACGCCAACCAGCGTAAAGGGGCTTGGTTCCTTTACCGGGAGTTGCCGGCCGGCTGATCGTTCATCACCCCCTACTCGCCCATCAAGGACTTATTTATGCACCAGATCACCGCCTCGGAACTTGACCACTACCGGGCACAAACTTTTCGCCTGACGGCCGATCGAAGCTTGAAAGACAGCGAAGATGCCTTGCGCTTTGTGGAGGAGCGCGGCTTCGTCTACTTCTGGCCCATCAAAGGGGTGACTTTTCCCAGCCTGTGGACGGCTGTGGTCGGCCACCGGCCGGTGGCCGATAAACACGACGATCCCGGGCACGTGACCTGGGGTTGGAAAGATG
>JAHEJP010000381.1 GCA_024638855.1 Chloroflexota bacterium | reverse complement strand
TGGTGAAGTTGATCAGCTTTCTTTTAGTCCTGATGGCGGCCAACTTTTATCAACCGGCGCAGATGACAACGTTAGGATTTGGGATGTGGAAACCGGCGAGTCCCTACGCGTTCTGCCGGCTAGAGATGTAGGGCTTTTAAGCGTTGGATTAAGCCCTGATGGAACGTTGGTGGCGGCTTCAAGCTGGGCTGGAATTGTAAAGATTTGGGATGCTCGTTCTGGTGACGAGGTCGTTTCCCTGCCCCATGATGATCTCGCTGCCGGCCTATCATTCAGCCCAGATGGGAAACACCTGGCAGTTGCCGGTTGGGATGATGATGTCAGCCTGTGGGAAGTATCAACCTGGCAGGCGCTCCCCCCCATCACCGGCCATAGCGATGATGTAAACGATGTCGTTTATAGCCCCGATGGAAGTCGCCTGGCAACGGCCAGTTCAGACGGTACGGCCAAGGTCTGGGACGCCGCCACTGGCGAAGAAATCAGCAACATGTACCACGGCGGTTGGGTCGTCGGTATCGACTTCAGCCCCGATGGTTTGCGGGTAGCTACTGCCGGAAAGGACGGCCTGGCCAAAATATTTGACGCCGTCACCGGCCGCGAGTTGCTCGCCTTAGCCGGCCATACGGCCGTGATCTGGAATGTCGCCTTTGACCCAAGCGGTAACTATCTGGCCACCGGCAGCGGCGACGGAACGACGGCCGTCTGGGATATATCCCCCGCGGGAGCTTATCAAGATTGGCGAACGCTTGCCGGGCACGACGATATGGTATTTAGCCTGGCTTATAGTCCGGATGGCCGCTATCTGGCCACGGCTAGTTGGGATGGTACCGTAAAGGTTTGGGACAATGAAAACGGCGCGGAACTGTTTTCGCTCATTGGCCATGATGACAAGCTAGCCCGAATTGTTTACAGTCCGGATGGCGGCCGGTTAGCCACCGCCAGTTATGATGGCTCAGCTAAAATATGGGATGCCAACACTGGTGAGGAACTGCTGACCCTGGAACCGGGTGCAGGCTACGTGTGGGGTTTGGCTTTCAGCCCAGATGGCAAACAAATAGTGACCGGCAGCCTAGAAGGATCGCTAGACATATGGGAAGCAGATAGCGGTCGAAAAATCCAAACGTTGGCCGGGCACGACGATGGCATTTTTCGAGTCAACTACAGTCCTGACGGAACGCGCTTGGCCAGTTCTGGTTGGGATAATGTCGCTAAAGTGTGGGACGTCGTTACCGGCGAGGAACTGTTCACCTTAACGGACCATACGGAGTCGGTTAACCAGAGCATCTTCAGCCCAGATGGTTCGCGACTGGCCACGGCCGGCGCCGATGGGATGATAAAAATTTGGGATGCTGCTTCCGGCCGGCTGCTAAACACGCTGTCAGGGCATACGGACGTGGTCTGGGATGTCGAATACAGTCCTGACGGGACAAAAATGGCTTCCGTCGGCTTCGACGGCACCACCAGACTTTGGAATGCGGCTACAGGCGAGGGATTACTCACGATGTCCAGCGGCATCTCCAGCCCTGATGTGGCCTTCAGCCCCGATGGATCTTACCTCGCCGCCGGCAATGAAGATGCTATGGCTCGCATTTATATCTTACCTGCTGAGGAACTGATGGCCCTGGCAAAATCACGCTTGACCCGGTCAATGACGGAAGAGGAATGCCAGTTATATCTGCACCTGGAAGCTTGCCCGTCTCAAGATCCGGGTTAAAAAATGGGCAAGCGCGATATCCAGCCGAAATGACCATCACAAACCAACACCCCATCCGGCCGGTAACAAGTAACTAATCCCGCCCAATCTTTTCGTGGACCTCCACATCACCAGCACTGCCGTAGATTCGCGCATACAAGTAACCAAAAAGATTTGTTCAATCTTCTCCAGCTGCGATAATCCATAATTTTGGTATAGTCATTTGGGCTTGGATATTCGGGTGTCCACCCGCGCCAAAAAAGGTAAAATGGCTCTAAGAGCAATTGCACAAATTATTATGGAATCATGCGAAGATCCTTGACGGCAATTGCCTAGGAGTAAACCGTCGCCAGCAAATTTCATTCCTGGAGATTTAATGGCGGTTTACTCAAATGGCGAGCATCTTTGACCTCCATAAGTTGAATTAAATATGCCCACAGAAACCGTTACTATCCGGATTCGTATTTTTGGATTTGATGACAGTCAACAGGCTTATCCGGTTGAGGCCGCGCTGGACGACGGCCGGGTATTTGAAGGTGAGCTGCGGTTGAATATGGAGGAGTTGTTAGCCTCACAGCTCGATGTCCAACCTTACGGCTTAATGCTCTTCGATGCCCTCTTCGCTGGGCCAATCCGCGACGCCTACCTCTTAGCCTTGGGACGGGCGGCCGAACATTCTGCGGGACAATTACGGGTACAACTTTGGCTCGACAACGACGCTGCTGACTTGCATCATCAAATCGCCTGGGAGCGGCTCTTCGACACGCATACAGGCCGGCCGCTGCCCATGGCCGCCTCGGCTGCCACCCCCTTTTCCCGCTACATTGGTCTGCCCAGCCCTGAGCCGGAGCCGGTGGACGAACGACCGCTGCGGATCCTCATGGCCGTGGCCAATCCCAAAGAACTGCCCGAAGGATTATCCCCTGTCCAGGTAGCCGGCGAAATCCAGAGCCTGAGCGATGCTCTAGGCGAGCTGCGACAGAAAGGTCAGGTCGCCTTGACCTTCATGCCCGGCCGGACGGGCTTGCCAGATACTTTACGAGCCCAACTGGACCAACCCGGTTACGAGATCCTCGACGTGGCAACCAGCTTGGACAATATCTTGCGCACCCTGCCGGGTCATCATGGATTACATTTCGTGGGCCATGGCATCTACCATCGTAAAAAAGAGCGGGCAGCCTTGTACCTGGAAAAACCAGATGGCGCCTGGCAGGCCGTCGATGACGAAACCATCGCTGCCAAATTTGGCAACATCCGGCCCCAAACGCGCCTGGTCTTTTTGTCGGCTTGTGAAAGCGCTCGAGGCGAGGGTCAGAATCCTTTTGTCGGCTTGGGACCTAAGCTCATTCAGGTTGGGGTGCCGGCCGTGGTGGCTATGCGTGAGCGCGTGCCGATGGATGTGGCCCGCCAATTGACGGCCGATTTCTACCGGCGATTATTAGATCATGGCGAAGTGGATCTGGCGTTGAATGAAGCCCGTAATCTGCTGCTGAATTTGCAATCCGTTGACTGGGCCATCCCCGTTCTCTTCATGCGTTTGGGCGAAGGCCGGCTGTTGTCTGATTCAAAACCCCCTCGGGTTCAGATCGAAGAACCGCCAATGCCTGCTGCTGGAAAAACCGATCCTGGCCAACCCTTGACCCGCCAGGATAAGGTCCGGATTCGCAAGAACCTCGTTGACGCCTTCAACCTTTCGGAACTCAAAACCCTTTGCATGGACCTGGACGTCGATTACGAGAATTTTCCGAATACCAAGCCCGGTATGGCCCGCGAGTTGATCCTGTACTGCGAACGACGGCGGATGATGAACGAGCTTATCGAGCTATGCCGCCAGGAACGGCCGGATTTTGACTGGTGAACCACCGCCAGCCCGGCCTCTACTTCAATTTGGTAAAAGGCTTCGTCTTTGGCGCTATTCTTCATAGCCATGGGGGTGCTGGCTGTGCCATAGCCAGGCGCTTTCTATGATGTCGCGGAGGTCAGGGAACTGGGGTAACCAACCTAGCTCCTGGCGAATGGCGACGCTGTCGGCGATAAGGGTTGCGGGATCGCCGGGCCGGCGCGATCCCATAACGGCTGGAATCGGATGACCGGTAACCCGCCGAGCCATCTCCACTACTTCTTTCACACTAAAGCCGTTGCCATTGCCCAGGTTGTAGACACGGCTGCCCTCATCTAATGCGCGAAGGGCCAATATGTGAGCTTGGGCCAGATCGAGTACGTGGATGTAGTCACGAATGCAGGTGCCATCGGAGGTGTCATAATTATCACCGAAGATAGTGAGGCTGTTGCGCTGTCCTAAAGCTACTTGCAAGACCAGTGGGATAAGGTGGGTTTCGGGATCGTGATCTTCGCCCAAATCGGGTGATGCCGCGCCGCAGGCATTGAAATAACGCAGGGCGGCATAGCGTAAGCCGTAAAGTGCATCCATCCAAAATAACAGGCGCTCCAACAAATATTTTGATTCGCCATAGGGGCTGCCAGGCACAATTCTCTCATCGGCCGCGATGGGAATACGTTCTGGATCGTCAAATAAGTTCGCGGTAGAGGAAAGGATAAAACGGCGTACGCCATGATCAATGGCGCCTTCTAACAAGTTCAATCCATTACGCACATTGTCGCCGAGGTATAAAAAGGGTTTTTCTACGGATTCTCCAACGAGCGTATTGGAGGCGAAGTGCATGATACCTTCTGGTTGATGCTCGGCCATTATGCTGTCTAACAAGGACCGGTCCGCAAGGTCACCCTCAATAAAGATGGCATCACGATGAACCGCAGCACGATGCCCTTGTGACAAATTATCGATGACGACGACATCGTCGCCGGCCTTCACCAGTTCTGAAACAACGGTGCTGCCAATGTAGCCTGCGCCGCCGGTTACTAATATTTTCATGTGTTTAACTCCATAAATAATGGTTACAGGTTGCAGGTTCGATTCGGGCTTAGACAACGCGGCCGGCCCATGAGCCTATACCGCTGAAATGCTCGATCTTGATCCGATTGATATAGCCAGGTGGGGGAGGTCGTGCATAGTCAATTATCTCGCCTTCGGCGTCAACTATAAGCCAGCTTAAGATAATCTGCAAAAGGAAACGACGTCCTGGCCCCCTCTGTTTCGTCGATATTTTTGGGAGATATTGTTAGAGTGAGAGTTTGGAAAGAGTTTACTTTTGCCGGTTTAATAGGCGGGTGGCAACGGTTACACTAACCTTGGGATTT
>JAHEJP010000059.1 GCA_024638855.1 Chloroflexota bacterium | reverse complement strand
CCTACGGCCGAAATCGTTCACCATGTCGGAAAGAGTAGTGAGCAAGCGGTCGTACAACGCGATATTAACTTTCAACAGGCAAAATTGCGATACTTTCGCAAGTTCCATGGTCGGCTTGCTGCCGGTTTTCTTCGCCTTATCCTAATAGCAAACTATGGTTGGCAGCTAGTCTTAGAATTATTCAAAGGTATCCTGGGCCATAAACGGACATTGCGCTGGCAACGCGTCCGGGCATATTGGCAAGTCTTAAAGTCAGGATTACGTCCTGCTGGATACTGATCACAAGCGATTATTTATCAGATATTACAAATATGCAGTTGAAAATTGGTTTGGTAACAGGTGAGTATCCGCCCATGGAGGGGGGAGTCGGGTCGTTTACCCAGGAGTTGGCAAGAGCCATAGCTAGACACGGGCACGAAGTTCATATTATTACGTCTCTGCAAGCCAGAGGGCAAGACAGCAAGCGCCGTATTTGGTCGCCGCATGAACCCATCAATGTTGGTTATGCCTGGCTACATCCACGAATCAATCGGTGGCATTGGTCAGCAGTCGCAGCGATTGCCAACATAGCTCTGGAACAAGAATTACAGATTGTCAACCTTCAATTTCAAGCAGCTGCATATGATATGAAAATCCCTGCACTCAATGCTTTAGCTTGGCGTCTGCACGGGGTATCAAAGACAGTCGTGACGTTTCATGACCTGCGTTTTCCATATCTTTTTCCGAAAGCTGGTAGATTACGTCCCTGGATCGTCAATCGCTTGGCAAAATCGGCTGATGGCGTCATTGTGACTAATGATGAAGATAAGGAGCAACTGCTGGATGCAGGGGTCAAATCAATAGATTTGGTCAGGATTCCGATCGGCAGCAATATCAGAGCCGACAATGTCAGTTCTCAAGTCGAAATTGACGCTTTAAGAGACGAATTAGGATTATACGAAGGGCAAATACTGCTAGGATATTTTGGATTCTTAAACGCTAGCAAAGGGGCAGATATCTTACTCCAAGCCTTGGCAAAGTTGGACAATAACACACATCTTATATTCTTAGGCGCGTCAATGGGCAGCAGTGATCCAGAAAACAAAAACTTTCTTGCGCATATCCAGCAATTAATCCATGATTTTCAATTGGATTCTCGGATTCACTGGAGCGGATTCCAAGAGGATTCCACCTTGTCAACTTATTTTCAAGCGGCCGATATGATGGTCATGCCTTATCGTGATGGAGTATCTCTTAGGCGGGGCACACTTATGGCCATTCTTGCCCAAGGAAGGCCGCTGATCACGACTCGGTCCAAAGGAAAGATACTGGAGCTCATCCATGGGCAAAACGTTTGGTTATCACCGATTGACGATATTGGGGCTTTGAGCGATGCTATTCGTAAGTTATCAATAGATGAGGCATTACGAAACCAATTAGCGCTAGGTGCAAAACAATTGTCGAGGTCATTTTCCTGGGAAAAAATCGCGGAAAAGACTTTGGATTTCTATTCAAGAGTTCTGATTAGAACCGAGTAACAAAGCTTGCAATCGAAAACTTGACCGAAAAACGATTGATAATCATCATATTGACCCTTTTTATCATGTTAGGGTCATTATATGCCATCTTTACACCCATATTCGAAGCGTCTGACGAGCTCTGGCATTATCCAATGGTCAAACATCTGGCTGACGGTAACCCTTTGCCCGTTCAAGTTTTCGATCCTGCCTTAGCTGGTCCCTGGAAACAAGAAGCGAGTCAACCACCTCTGTATTACTATTTAGGCGCAGCCCTAACGTTCTGGATTGATACCACTGACATGGAGGAAGTCAGATGGCTAAACCCGCATGTTGACAATGGTGTCATCACAAGTGATGGCAACATAAACCTTGTCGTTCATGATGCTCAGGCTAATCCATGGCAGGGTACTTCTTTGGCGATTCGTCTTATTCGCTTTTTTTCGGTGCTGTTGGGAGCAATTACCGTTTATTTGACCTACTGTATCGCAAGAGAAGTCGAACCCTATAGACCTGAAATACCAGTGGGTGCAGCGGCCGTCAATGCTTTCTTACCGATGTTCTTGTTCATCAGCGGTGCAGTTAACAATGATAACCTCGTAATTCCACTGGCTTCGCTTGCCATATTCATGATGATTCGACTTGTCGGCGCTCGAGATGAAACAACAACGAAGGGATTAATCCGTCTGCTTGTGCTAGGAATCGTTATCGGTTTAGGTGCGCTAACAAAAATTTCCGCCTTGGGCTTGCTTGCCTTGGCTGGCTTAGCGGTCTTGATAGAGCGATGGTCCAATTCTTTGGGCAGCTCCAGTCACCAAGATGTTTGGAAAGCATTCCTATCAATTTTCGGTCGGTACATGCTTGTTCTTATTCCAGCGCTGCTGGTTGCCGGATGGTGGTATGCGCGAAACGTTCAGCTCTATGGCGATTGGAGTGGTTGGAACGCTTTTATCGCTGTATTGGGTCAGAGGGCGCATCCTGCGAGCCTGGCGCAATTGTGGGACGAAAGATGGGGTTTCATGCTATCGTACTGGGGTCTTTTTGGCGGTCTCAATGTATCCATGCCTACCTGGATATATTACGTTCTAAATAGTGTTTTGTTAATTTCGGTTGTGGGTTTTGTTGTCTACTCGTCAAAAATGATCCTTAATTGGCGATCTGCTATTGCGCTATCTCTGTCACCGTTTTCGCGATTCATTCAGGACGTGCTTGAATTGACGATAAAACATTTCGCATTGATTCTTTGTTTATTGTGGTCCCTGGCCATCGTCATCGGACTGGTGCGTTGGGCAAACATAACCTGGTCCTCGCAAGGACGTCTTGTTTTCACAGCCATTTCAGCTTTGAGCACGCTATTTGTTGTAGGTTTAGTGGGGTGGCTGAAGAAAAAGCCGGCAACAATCATCATAACAATTCTGGCTATTTTCATGTTCGTAGTCGCTTTTCTGGCGCCAATAATCTGGATTAAACCGGTTTACGAACCCATTTTTGATGAACCCACCACGGTGAGCAATGAGGTCAATTTAGATTTCGGTGGAAAACTGCGACTGCTCGGTTATGAGTTGCCGAGCAATGAGCTGATGCCTGGCGATGAACTCGAGCTAATTCTGGCGTGGGAAGTATTGGATCAAATGGATCGCGATTGGAGTGTATTCGTCCATCTTACCGATCCAATTCTCCAAGCACCTATCACCCAGCGAGACATGTATTTAGGACAAGGACTGGTAGCAACTACTCTGATAGAAGACGGAGACCAATTAGTAAACCGCTATAGCGTAGCTGTACCGGCAAACGCCATCGCACCTTCGGAGTTATCTTTGGCGGTTGGTTTGTACGATTACTCAAATGGCGAACGACTGAGTTTAGAAGACGGCCGTGACGTATTGGAGCTTGATACAATTCACCTAAGCGGCATTGTAGGAGATGTACCTAATTCACTTAATATCAACTTTGAAAATGAACTGGAACTGATAGGATTTGATATATCGTCGCGAAGAGTGACGCCAGCTGAAACGACTGAGCTCACTTTGTTTTGGCGCCCATTGGCTGATATCGATGTAGATTACACGTTTTTTGCCCAAGTCGTCGACGAGGACACTACGCGATGGGCCAGTCATGACCTAGGCCAACCGACGTCAACTTGGCCTCAAGATGAGATTGAAGAAGTTAAGTTGCTTTTACCACTAGATCCCGACACGCCTGCAGGAGTCTATCCAGTTATCATTGGAGTCTACACACGATTGCAGAGCGGTGAATTTGATCGGCTCCAGACGGTAACAGGCGAAGGACGACTCGCAGATGATTTCTTTCCCCTAGTTGAGGTGCGAGTCGATGATGGCGGCTGATTATCGCAAAATTGGTACTTGAATATTCTAGGCTTATCTAACTGTATTCGGAAAGAGTCAGCAAAGGATAAAGTTACGATTACACCGGCGAACTTAGGTCAACGACGAAAATCACTGTGGGTCGGATTATTGGCCGGCATTGCGGCCGTTGGCGGCGGTTTAACCTTGGCTTATGGTGGACCGATCGCTGCCGCAGGCTTGAGCCTCACCATAGTCGCTGCTTTAGTTATACTGCGAGATATTGAAGTTGGGTTCTGGGCCGTTATCGGCGTCGTCTGTCTCCTGCCTTTTGCGACAATTCCCATTGATATTGGCCTGACGCCTACCATACTTGACCTGGCACTTGCAGGGACAATCGGCATATGGTCGCTTCGTGTAGTTACAGGTCGTCAAAGAAGCATCATAACTGCTCCAGTCACGGTTCCATTAGTCATTTTTATGATTGTCGCTATCTTTGCCTTTATTTTCGGCCTCGGGAACGGACCCATTACTCCGTCTTTACTCCGTCACTTCGCCGAATTGTTATTGAGCCTTGGCTTCGTTTTGGTCATTATTGACTACTTTTCAAGCTGGAAACGTTTAGAACGAATCGTGGTCGTCATCATTCTGGCTGGGGCTGCTGCTGCTGCAACTAGCATAATTCTTTGGTTATTACCCGATTTCACCGCCAATGATGCGCTAAATTCTCTACAGAGAGTAGGTTATCCAGGAGGGTTCGTCATAAGATATATCGAAGAGAATCCAGAATTGTCTGAAAGAGCAATTGGAACATCTGTAGATCCAAACGCGCTGGGCGGTTTACTCCTTATGGTTGCCGCGCTGGCTAGTCCACAATTGTTGGCGAAAAGAAAAGTATTGCCAGTCTGGCTATTGATCTTAATAACTGGGTTGATCTTGGTTGCCCTAATTCTTACATTTTCACGCGGAGCGATGGTAGGTCTTGGCGTTGGTTTAGCATTTGTTGCCATTGCGCGCTACCGACGGCTTCTTCCCTATATGTTTATTATCTTGGTTATATTCTTGTTGCTGCCATTTACTCAAAGTTACCTGGCCCGATTTGTAGAAGGCTTTCAGGGCCAAGATTTAGCTACCCAAATGCGTTTTGGTGAGTATCGTGATGCGATTACACTGATAACCAGGTATCCGCTGTTTGGAGTTGGTTTCGCTGGTTCACCCGATATCGATTTATACCTCGGCGTTGCCAATGTTTACTTGACAATCGGGCAACAAATGGGTTTGTTGGGATTAGCTGCATTTGGGACCGTAGTTGGGGTTGTAATGGCATATGGTTTCCTGAATCGTCACTGTTTTCGGGGAAATGAAATATTGGATCCGATTTGGTTGGGAACTTACGCGGCTGTAATCGGTGGCTTAGCTGTAGGTATTTTTGATCATTATTTATTTAATATCGAATTTCATCACGCTGTCACCGCATTCTGGATATTTCTTGGGTTGGCAGTTGCTACAACGCGAGTTGGCTGCCTTATTTCTGGTGGGCAAGAGCAATGCATAGAATGAATAAGCGACCTATCCGCCCTTTATTGAGGACGAATAAATACTGGATGAAGCGAATTGGACAAGTATTCTCAGTAATTTTGTTGATATTGGTTTCGGCAGCTTGCGGTTTAGAAAATGGCGCCTTGCCAACTCTAGTACCTCGAGTAAATCTTGGATCAGGGCAGGAATCTGGCGGAAATCCAGATGATGAGCCTGCCATAGATGAATCACCTAGAACGGGTTTAGAGATTGAAGTACCGGCTACGTGGACGCCTGAACCAGAAAATGAATTACTTAAACCCATTGACCAGTTGACACCTAGCGCAGTAAACGAAAGCCAATTGGATGCATCACCGGCTCGAACATATATTGTCCAGCAGGGAGATACGTTGGCGGAAATAGCGATTCAGTTCGAGGTAACACTAGAGGAGCTAGCCCGTTTGAATAATATCACCGATATCAATCATATTGAGGCTGGACAAGAACTGACTATACCTGGCTCCTAAGCCTAATCCACATAATAAAAAAAGGTCCATGCTCATAACATGGACCTTTCAACAATTATCTATTCACGACCTGACTAAGTAGTCGGAAGAATCTCCTCTTCCACTTCGTCTGCACCTTCATTATGATTGGATGATCTACCATCTGCCTTCGAAAGCACAATCTCATCTTCAGCAGCATCAATCAAGATGACATCTCCAGCTTCAAAGCGACCAGAGAGCACGGCGTCTGATAATTTATCCTCTATTGATGATTGAATCAATCGTCGCAATGGTCGAGCCCCAAACTCACCGTCATAACCATGTTCAACAAGCCAATCACGGGCAGCATCAGTTAATTGAAGAGAGAATTCGTATTCAATCAGACGTTCGTTTACCTCACCGAGGATGATGTCGACGATTTCACGAATGTCCGCGGGGGTCAGTTGACGGAAGACGATGATACTGTCTACGCGATTAATGAATTCGGGTCTGAAAGTTCGCTTAAGCTGGTCAGTCAAAGTTTTCCGCATTTCACCGTAAGCTTCTTCTTCTTCAACCGTTTCGTCGCGCTGGAAGGCGAATCCAAGGTTCGGTCCACGTTGAATGGTTTCTGCGCCAACATTGGATGTCATGATGATGATGGCATTACGGAAATCAACTTTTACGCCCTTTGCGTCTGATAAGTGACCTTCTTCCATGATCTGGAGCAGAATGTTAAAAGCTTCAGGATGTGCTTTTTCGATTTCATCAAAGACGACAATCGAATACGGTCGGCGTCGAACTGCCTCTGTTAATTGTCCGGCATCTTCATAGCCCACGTAGCCTGGCGGAGAGCCTATCAAACGGGCAACATTATGGCGTTCCATAAATTCAGACATATCGAGTTGGACCAGGGCGTCTTCGCTCCCAAATAGGAAGGTAGCCAACGCCTTGGTCAATTCAGTTTTACCCACACCAGTTGGACCCAGGAATATAAATGAGCCAATTGGCCGACGTGGATCCTTCATTCCTGCCCGAGCTCTACGCACAGCTTTAGATATTGCTTCAATCGCCTCATCCTGACCGACAATGTACTTATGCAGCTCTTCCTCCATGTCCAGAAGACGTGCCGATTCTTCCGCAGTTAACTGGATAATTGGAATACCGGTCCACATCGACAACACTTCGGCGATGTCTTCTGCAGTCACCAGTAACGTTTCTTTATCTTCGGTATCGCCAACTCTCAATTCATCTAATTGTCTTTGAACTTCTTCCTCTTCTTCGCGAATCTGGCCTGCATCTTCAAAGCGCCCAGACTCAACTAGAGAATTCCTTTCTTCTCTTAGCCGGCGAAGGGTTTCGTATGCTTCCCGAACATCGGGGGGTTGGGAGGCCCTATACATCCGCACGCGAGAAGATCCTTCGTCAATGAGATCGATGGCTTTGTCAGGCAAGAAACGATCGGTTACATAGCGGGTCGAAAGGTTCACAGCCGCTGTGATGGCTTCTTCCGTGATGACTAAATTATGGTGTTTTTCGTAAGCTGATTTAATGCCTTGGAGAATCTTTATTGACTCATCGGGTGTCGGTTCTTCTACACGCACAGGCTGAAAACGGCGCTCCAATGCAGCATCACTTTCGATATGTTTCCGATATTCGTCAAGTGTGGTGGCACCTATGCATTGTAATTCACCACGCGATAGCGCTGGTTTGAGGATATTGGCTGCATCAACAGCGCTACCTGCTGAGCCTGCACCTACCAGCATGTGGACTTCGTCAATGAAAAGGATAGCGTCGCTTGATTTGAGCTCTTCGATGACGCGTTTCAACCTTTCCTCAAATTGACCTCGGTACATCGTACCGGCAACCAGGCTGCCGACATCTAGCTGCAACACACGCTTGTTATAAAGTACTTCCGGCACATGCCCCTCAACGATTCGTTGGGCCAACCCTTCGACAATAGCCGTTTTACCAACGCCTGGTTCGCCCATAAGGGCTGGGTTATTCTTTGTACGCCGGGCGAGAATCTGGATAACGCGTTCGATCTCAGTATTGCGACCGATGACAGGATCAAGCTTCTGTTCATCAGCTAAAGCAGTCAAGTCAGTCGCCAACTGATCCACTAAAGGGGTCTTGCTCTTTTCCTTCTTGCCACTCTTTGAGGGACGTTCTCCGGCCGAAACCGGATTTTCCTTTAGCATGCGTCTAGTTTGGCGTCGTACTTGTTCAGCACTAATGCCAAACTTACGCATGACATCCATGGCCACCCCTTCGTTTTGGCGAACCATGCCGAGAAGTAGATGTTCAGTGCTGATATAGTGCTGGCCCATTCTCCGAGCTTCGTCTACTGCTAACTCGAGAATTCGTTTTGTGCTTGGGGATAATTCAATTTTCGTAAACGGTGTACGCGTACCAACCCCTGATAGCCGTTCCACCATGGCTTGTACGCGGTGTTCTTCCAACCCAAGCTCTCGCAATACACGCCCAGCAACACCACCTTCTTCACGGATGAGTCCGATCAGAACGTGTTCGCTTCCAATATAGCTATGATTTAGCTTCTCAGCTTCTTCCTGAGCCAAACTCAGTACTCGGCGAGCACGTTGAGTAAAGCGTTCCCAGTTTTTGGAGTTCACTGTATATTACCTCGGTCTGTTGAAGGTTAAGACATCTCAAATCACAACCTCCAAGCCGTTGAAAATTCAGAATGCGATTTCTGAATCTGCATCACTGGCGATTGCCAGATCAGTTTCTAAGTAATCTGAAGACGCAACTTGCTTTAGACTAAGGCCAAGCTGTCGTTTCTCAGGATCGATCCGTATGATTCGTGCCGTTACAACTTGACCCGTTTCTACAACATCATGGGGCATATTGACGTGATCCTGGGATAATTCAGATACGTGAATCAAACCTTCCAAAGCGTAATCATCGTCCAGGCGCGCAAATGCCCCATATTTGGTCAATTTTGTAATCGTTGTCTCGACCAACTCCCCTTCTTTGTAAAGATTGTCAACCTTTGTCCATGGATCAGGCTCGAGCCGCTTGAGACTCAAAGCAACTCTTCCACGATCTTCATCGACTGAAAGAATATAAACCTTAACCTTATCACCAACTTCTACGAGATCAGAGGGGTGATTCACCCGCTTCCAACTCAATTCCGAAAGGTGTACCAGGCCTTCTATTCCTCCAATATCAACAAAGGCACCAAATTCAGCCAGATTTACGATTCGGCCATCCCGCGTTTCGCCCTCAATAAGCTCGCCCATGATCTCTTCGCGTTTGGCGGCCCGAATCTCTTTCAGGGCTGCCTTTTCAGACAAAATGAGCCTGTTCCGGCTTTGATCAACTTCAATAACCTTAACCGTTAATTCTTCGCCCAAAAGCTGTCGCAAACGTTCTTCGTTTCCACCTTCTCTCGACCGGCGATCATTGCTCAATTGGGAAGCGGGAATAAATCCCCGAAGCTGCCCAAATACAACGAGTACGCCGCCCCGGTTGTGACCGACTACCTGGCAACTGTACGGTTCTTGATTTTCAAAATAATGTTGAGCTGAAAGCCAGTCCTCTTCTTCCATCGCCTTCGAATAA
The DNA here is from genome assembly GCA_024638855.1 of Chloroflexota bacterium. Taxonomy (GTDB): domain Bacteria; phylum Chloroflexota; class Anaerolineae; order Promineifilales; family Promineifilaceae; genus UBA11865. The sequence goes on along the minus strand of JAHEJP010000059.1, from coordinate 8,949 downwards.
GATAGAATGATGTTGCCATATTGGTCTTCTGGATTGACAATGTATACGTTCACCGAATTCCCAACGGAGAATAATTCCCGTGTGGCCGAATCCATTTGATCCAATTCGGGCCCAGTAATTATTCCTTCTGATTTTGCGCCAATGTCAACCAGAATTTCATGATCGTGGTGTGCAACTACCTGGCCCTCTCGGATTTCACCCGAACCAGGAAGATCCAACAAATAATCTTCCGATAAAAGAAAATTCATTGGATGTTCGGCTTCTAGGGACTCGTTGCCTGCTGTTTCTTCCATAAAATAGTCAGAACCTCTCATTTAGATTTCAGGCTAAATTATACTGTCTTTAGGTGTTCCTGCAATAAGGCATCAGTACAGGTTAGTGGCAGCTAAGAGTCATAATTCCTGTTGCTTGTGTCATGTTATAACTCTGGTATAATGCCGAGCTTTGATGGTGAAATGTCATCAAGAGTGTGGGTTTCCTCTCCATTTGGTTGGTTGACGGACCAACTTCCCCTCAGAAATTTGGCGATGAACGAATCCAATGAATGAATCGGCACAGGATGTAGAAGGTAACTCTTCTGCGAAACGCTGTCCAGTTTGTGACAGCATTCTCAATGCTGTCGATAATCGGTGCTTAATGTGCGGTGAATTGGTTGCCTCGGATGAAACCGCTATCGTGTCAATCGATGAATATCCGATCGATTCTGACGACTCTGAAGACAGTCCTCAAAGTGAAGGCACTCAACCTGAGGGAAAGCAGATACCTGAAGCTTCTGATGTGAAGATAAAAGAGGACGAAGAAGAAGCTACCAAAGTGATTGTGACCGCCGAATTTGTTGAAGAGGTTGTCAAAGAGCGCCAGTCACCTTTAGTTATCGTCTTGGCCCTTGGCCTTTTTATTTTCGTTTGCATATTGGGTTTCTTAGTGCTTCAGAACCCAACACCGGCCTCCTTAGCGCTATTTCCCAGTGCAACTGTAACGCGGCCAATTATCACCAATTCACCAACCTTAACTCCTTTGCCATCGGAGACAATGGTGCCAACTGACACACCGACCTTAATTGCCACTCCTGTACCGAGCGATACGCCCCAGCCTCCTGGTCTACATTCAGTTTCTGCGGGGGATACGATATTCGGTTTAAGTCTCAGATATGGTGTTTCCATGGAAAGCATCGCCGCGATAAATGATATTCCCGTTGATTCTGGTTTACAGGTTTCGCAACAATTGCTAATTCCCTGGCCAACTCCAACACCTCCCCTTTCTCCGGTCGAAGTGGAAATTGGGGGTGAGATCGTAATTGCGGATACAACAAACTGCAGGATGTACGAAATTCAGGGTGGCGATACTTTTTTTGGAATTTCGGCGCGCGAGCGAATCGAATTGCCAGCACTAATGGCTGCAAACCGCCTGACTGAGCAATCGGTGATGCAACCAGGCGATCAGATTTGCATCCCAAATATTATTCGTGGAGATGCGATCCCGCCGACCGCTGGTCCATCACCGACGCCATCGGCTACGGCTCCTCCTTCAGGTCCTTATTTACTTTACCCAATTCAAGATACTGTTGTCGATTTAGCCGGCGAACCGTTGTTCTTGCAATGGGCAGCGGTAAAGGATCTTGAAGAGTCTGAGTGGTATATGGTTGAGGTAACCGACCTAACAGACGTTGATAGCCATCCCATGAGAGGATTTACGCGCCAGACTTCTTTTCGGGTGCCAGCGTTTTGGAAGCCCCAGGTGCCCGAGCTACATGATTACAGGTGGAGAGTACGCATAGTACAGGTGACCGGTGAAAGGGAAGACGGCAGTTTCACCTATTCATTCGGTGGTGCGAATAGCGAGGACGCCGGCTTTAGTTGGCTTGGCGCTCATCCAACATCGACGCCTACTCCCACGCCCACAAGCAATTTAACGCCGGTCTCAAATTCTTAGTGATTTTTATTGACGGGATTCGATACCGCCTAATTGATTCGTGTGTTCCCGTAAACTAGAGTTATCTCCCAAACTGCTTGACAAAAGGGTTGTATAAACGTTCTTGCTCGATGGATGTGGCTGGCCCATGTCCAGGAAATACCTTTGTGTCATCGGGCAGGGTTAAGAATTTCTGAGAAATCGATTGCATGAGCAACTCGTAATCACCCCCTGGTAGATCAGTCCTTCCAATACCCCCCTGGAACAGAACGTCTCCACCAAATAAAACCTGATAATCAGGAACATAAAAGGCCACATGACCAGGTGCGTGGCCAGGCGCCAGTATAACTTTTATGTCAACTTTTCCAACATGTAATTGTTGACCCTCGGACAATAAATCATCGGGTGGGGGAGGAGAAGGCATTCGAACGCCAAAAAAAGCCGCCGACATCGGTGCACCGCTCAGCATTTCTGTCGCATCTGGATGCAAAAAAATGGGGGCACCTGAAACCTCTTTGACTTCCTCCAACCCTCCAACATGATCGAAATGACTGTGAGTTAATAAGATATGGGAGATCATCCAGCCATCGGTTTCAGCAGCCTCCACAATAGATCGGCCGTTCCATGCCGGATCGATGATGGCGCATTGCAAGGTTTCTTCACAACCAAGAATGTAACAGTTGGTTTGCAGCGGTCCAAGGGTAAGTTGTCGGATTTGCAACATGACATTCCTTCTTCTCTTACTTATGTTCTGACGTTTAGAGCAAGGTTCTAACTAACAATCGGGGCTTTCTTGAATCCCACGACGGAATATCGAAAGCCAAGCACACCTCCAATCCGCCAACGAAGAAAAATAAACTCAGCCGTCGCCGCCACAACCAATGCTATCGCTGCCGAATTGATTCCTGGCCATTTTTGGGAGACTCCGATAAACAAGACCAATGCGGTTACGACCAGATTGATTATCATGCCACTATTAACAGGCCGGGTGGCACCCTCATTAATCATTAAGCCCCTGATCCAAGAGATGAGTGTTGCCAAGGCCGGCAACGGTATTAGCAACACAAGTCCGGAGCTAGCGATCTCGGCAACGATAATAGTTAAGTCCTGAACGACAAAAAGGTAATAGTTGATAAGAGGAGTCAGAACGACCGCGATCATAAATACCGTGCTACCAAGAACCAGTATCAGTGTAAAACGTCCGAGAACGCGGAAGCTCTGTTTTCCTGAATAGAGAGCAATAACTACTTCTGGCAAAGCAAAGGCGGCAGCACGCGAGACCAATGTAAATTGGAATACAACAGGCCAGGCAGCCAGGGACAAAGTTGGATTGACAGAGCGGGCAAGACTAAATGCTACCAGGGGTTGGATTAGAAGAGTCAAAAAGGAAGCAGCCGCCAAAGGCAGATGAAACCAGAACAAATTTGTGTAAGTCAGTGGCGGGCCATCTGCCAAAGGACTGTCCGGTCCGAGCTGTTCTCGAACTATTGCTCTCGTAGTTAAGGTAGCATAAAGAGCCTCAGCCAAGACGCCGGCCATTAAGGCAGCAGAACCGACGATGACTCCAGACCAACTGGTTGCTATAGCCAAGACAACCACCGTTCCACCAGATGTAATTAGACGAACAATGGTACCCCAGGCTACTTTACGTGTTTGGTTGTAGCGGATCATTATCCCTTGCAAAAAGCGTCGCCAGGCAATGGCCGCGCTCCAGAAGGTCATTATCCGTAGACCGGGTCTCACCCAATAGGCGACATCCAAAGGTACATTCATCAATTCGACAATTACTACTTCAAAAAGTGGTGTAAAGGCCAACAGTATTGTGATGATTGTTAGGATGATCATCCAGTGAAAGGTGAATTTTTGTAACAATAAGTAAGCAGGGCGATCTTTGGATTTTGCAGTAGATGTGGCCAAGAGGTTGATGATTGGGCTTTCAATGGTTACTGATAAGCTTGTGACGATGCCCATTGCCGCCAACATTATTACCTCATCGGGCAATCGGTTAATGATCGCGCTGACCACAGGACCCTCCAACGTCATGAGGAGCCAGCTTGCAAAGAGAGGAAACCAAAAGAGAAAGATGCTACGTTGGCGCATAAGATCAGAAGTTTACCATCTGGCAGAAGCTAAAAGCAACGTAGTGCCTGTTAACCAAATGGCTTGCCTGCCACGTGTCTCCATTTGCAATCACCTGACTTCGCCTCAGCGCATAATGAAACTGGTTGCTAAAACGATTACACGGCGTAGAATCCATCTTCACAAGGTGTCAGGAATTGGAGGTTTTATGCGAAAAAAGGTTACTCTGATTACCGGTGCGGTTGGCGAAATCGGGCAGGCACTTATTCAGAGGCTAAGTGAAAGTGGAGACATCGATCTCATCACCTTAGACCTGAAGCCATTGCCAACCGGTGTACCGAAAAACGTGGTACATGTCGAAGGTGATATCCTGGATGATGCCCTCTTATCTCGACTAGTGAGTGAGTACGAGATCGACGCCATTTATCATTTAGCGGCTTTGCTTTCAACCAGATCGGAATTTACGCCGACAATGGCCCATCGAGTGAATGTTGACGGTACAATGCATTTGCTGCACATGGCTGCCGAACAATCCGAAAGGAGTGATAAACCAGTTCGGTTCATTTTTCCCAGTTCAATCGCTGCATATGGCCTGCCTGATCTTGCGACAAAAAAACGAGATGTCCGCGTCCGGGAATGGGAATGGAACAACCCTACGACGATTTATGGTTGTAATAAACTGTATTGCGAACTACTCGGAAGCTATTACAGTCGGAATTATCAACAGCTGGCAGTGAAGCGGCCGACTATGGTTGATTTTCGGAGTATACGTTTTCCGGGCTTGATCAGCGCATTTACGGTGCCAAGCGGAGGTACGAGCGACTACGCACCGGAGATGATACATGCTGCTGCTTCTAGAAAACCATATAATTGTTTCGTTAGGGAGGACTCCAGAATCCCCTTCATGGCAATGCCCGATGCAATTGAAGCCTTGATAGGGTTAGAGAAAGCAGCCGTGCGCCGATTACGCAGGCGGGTTTATAACGTCACCAGTTTCAGCTTAACAGCAAAACAGATTAGTTTACTGGTCATTAAGGCTTTTCCGGGTACAGAGATCAACTTTCAGCCTGACCTTAAACGACAAGGTATCATCGATAGTTGGCCAGCCGATCTAGATGACAACGCAGCTCGGAAAGAGTGGGATTGGAGACCTAATTACGATGCCGAAAGGACGTTCGATGAATACCTGATTCCGAATATTAGAGAACGTTATGCCCGGTAAGTTGGACAATTTACCTTTAATCTCCTAATGCTGGAATCAACCGTTTAACAGGCAATTGCTTGCGTTATCAATTGTTTCTCGATTCTTTAAGAATCATCATATGATTGACCGTGCCAAAAACAAACCCGATTGTCTGAAATTCAGTGTCCTTTAATTGTCGTTTTTCTGAAATCGCTGAACGCGATAGACGAGCAATCCAACGATTCCCCCAAAAATCGTGATCAACATTGGCGCCCAGATTCCAATGGTTTGCAACCAAGCCGTTCCAGGTAGTCCAAGTATATAATAATTGTAGGCCATCAAGGCACCTACTAGGCCCCAGAAAAGACATCGAACGCGTTCTGAAAGCTCCCACTCATCATTTTTGCCGATCGCATAGCCAGCCCCGGCAATAAATATCAGGCCTAATCCAAAAGTGAATAATAGCTCTGAATCTTGATCTACTGTATCACTTACGACTTCAGCCGAGGTTTCTTCAGGTTCCATAGTTATGGTTGGCAGAGGTGTGAGAGTGGCGGTCGGCAAGGGAGTAGGCGTATCTGTCGGAGTGGATGTGGATGTTGCCGTTGCGGTCGGCAATTGGGTTGGGCCTGGTGTCGGTGTATTGACGCTTACTACCGCGTTTTCGCCAATGACCATATCAACTTCTTGTGAACTGCGTGCATCGCCGGAGGTCGCAGTGATACGGAAATTTCCCGATCGAGCGTCTAACAAATAGTCAAGATTTGCAATGCCGGCCGTTGTGGATTGTTCACCAATGACGTTTACAAATCCCTGTATCCTGTCTTGCTGAATAAACTGGACCAGTGTGCCGTCCGGAACAGGATTTCCATTTTTATCGACAAGGATGCCAGTTTGTAGCCGAAGTATCGCCCCTGGAACAACTTCTAATGGTTCCTGGCTAGGCGGGGATTTTGGCGTTCCATCATCGACGATAAATAGCTCAATCACTTGATTTGGATCTGGTTTTGTTATTTCGAATAGATCGTAGCGTATGCCTTCTATATTTACGGGCGATCTACCACTTAAAGAACTTTCCTGGAACAGTGATCGTACGGCCGTGTCTACAAAGGGATCGATTTTGCTATAAAGACCAAAGTAAGCTGAGAGATTGCTGATATCTGTCGTATCTAGGAAATAAGGGGCATTGAAGGCCAGGACAATCAGATTCGCGTTCCGGATTATATCTGGCCGTTCCTTAAGAAATAGATGAAGTGCATCGGAGTCGGGCGCCGATGCTTCTGGCCGAAGCATGGCAAAGATGACCCAGTCCGCGCCTTCTAACGCACCTTGAACCAGGCTTGAAGGCGAGATCGTCGGGGTTGGTTGTGTCGTTGAAAAAGGTCCAGGAGTCGCAGTACTTGTCCGCAGACCACCAGAGAGGGTACTGGTTAAAGGTGGCGTAGGTGTGGGGAAAGCTTCCGGACGCTGCAGCAGGAAATCCTTCAAATGTTTAAAGGAGAAACTAGCTACTTGATCTATGCTGATCTGGCCACTAGCCTGTGGACCATAAAGAGCTAATATTCGACGCTCGAGGTCGAGTCGATCCAGCCAGGGTTCAGGCTCGCACTCTGTACACTGGCTAGATTCCCTGATATCTGTGAAGATGACAATTCGATCGTTTTCTCTGATGGGCAGTACTTCATCTAAATTGGTTTGATCAGGGGCTATTAAAGTAATAGCTTCCTGGGCTAAATCAAAAACATCCCCTTGCCGTTGATTGACCGTGCTCAAAAGGCTTGAAGTGTCGACCAAAATGTTGGCCGGATCGAAGTTTCCATCGTAGAGGCGAAGCTTCAATTGTAAATTTCTAAGCACAGCATCGTCAATTCGTTCTTGAAAGGACAGATCGGTCTTGTATTTTTCTACAAACCAGTTGGCCGTGTCCTTAATATTTGCGACCTGCGAGTCATGATCTTGGCCAGTCAAGGCAAATTGTGATAGGTACAGTAGATCGTTACCTGCAAGCAATGCATCTTTTGCTACTTGACGGTGTGGAAACTCCTGGCCTGTTCCATCATAGAATCGCTGTACGGCTCTGACGCCGAGTTCATCGGATACAATTAATCCACCGCTTTCACGCCATTCTGCAAACGATGGAATTTCCATTAATGATGTTAGCGCCTGTGGGTCAAAGCTAACCGGTGCGGTCGCAGCGCGGATATTGCCTTGAAAACCTTGATAACGGATGTGCGCCGTTAACAAACCATCGGTTCTGGCAAGTCTATTTGGAGCCTGACCGGTAACCGCGAAGAAAGGCGCTAATTCAATTTGCTTGAGTTGTTCCAGGGATTTGCGAACCGTTCCTACCTCTTCGTTGATTGGACGATCGCTGCTGCCGTAACCAGGAAAATGTTTGGCAATGACAGCTACTCTTCCTTCACTCCCAGTATGAACTCCGGCTGTATAGGACTGGCCCATAAGGCCAACCCAAAAAGGATCACCACCAAACGAACGCGTTCCCAGGTCGCTGGTTGCGAACGCCTGGGGATTTTCCAAGACATCTAGGGATGGACCAAGAAGTAGGTTGATACCAATTGAAGATAGTTCTTGTCCGGTAATCTCGCCCATTTGTCGGCTTTTTTCCGGGCTCCAGGTCGCTCCTATGGCCATTGGGCTTGGTAAATCGGTTAGTCCATTTAGAAATTGTGTATGAGGCGGACCATCTCCTTCGTGAACTGAGGCAACAAACAGTGGGATCGACGTTTTGTCTACTAATGGCGTCGGTGGGGGTCCAGGGGATTCTTCTGGCGATATATCCGATTCCGTATCGTCAAATGGGCCTAAAAGAGCAATGCTTTGTAATTGGTTTGTCAATCTGGCGACTTGAAGAACCGGATTTTCAACTGCGGTGATGTTATCATTTTGGCTTAGTATTGATATGCCGCCAACATGATAATTGAGGATAAGGTTACTTATATCGCTTTTGTTGTTTACCTCATCACCGATAAAGGTTACAAGAAAAAGCTGGCCAACACGTTCTTCAATTGACATGTTTGCGAGTAGATCCCTTGCCTCATCGAGATAATCCTCCTCTTCTTGTGCCCTGGCAATGCTCGCTGATTGGAGCATTAACATGCATCCTAAAAGGGTAATTAAGAAAGTGGCGAACCAATATTTTTTCATAAATCAATAAGATGAAGCTGGACGATGGAACTGCCTTCTTTGATCATATTTTATAGGCGAATTATTAGAAGTATAGGCTCCCGGCCTCGTCCAGACTTGGATACCGTATTTAGCTGAAGTATACTGACAGGCCTTCGGTGGGACAAGCATTTTCATTGTGTAACTCCCTTGGGTAAATCGATAAATCTAGGACAACTTTCAGTATGTCAAAAAAAAACCGTGACATCGTCACCGTTGCCATGCTCGTTCTCTTAGGGCTGACAGCCTTTTCAGCCGGATTCCTCACCAACGAACTCATTGGTGGGAGTCTTAATTTTGGCACGCCAACCAATGTATCTGAGGACTTTGAAATATTTTGGGAAGCATGGGAAAAGGTCGAGAGGAGCTATATCGGCGTCATCCCAAGCTCGAAACAGAGAACCTATGGTGCCGTAAGAGGGGCTTTTGATTTGTTGGGCGATCCTTATACAATCTTTGTCGAGCCTGTTGCCCGAGACCAAGAGCGAGAATCCCTTAGGGGCAACTTCGGTGGTATCGGTGCATTGTTAGAAAAAGATGAAAATGGTGATATCGTTCTTACACCGATTGACGACAATCCGGCTGCCAAGTCT
>JAHEJP010000380.1 GCA_024638855.1 Chloroflexota bacterium | reverse complement strand
TTTGTGTCCCTCGAGCATTGCAATGACTGCTTTAGCATCAAAACCGCCCGCCCTTTCCACGGCCCCTTTATACTGGTACATGATCGTGTAGGCCGAAGCCGCCGATGTCGAAGGGTAGCTTTTATACTTGTCAGCAAAATCTTCAACAAATGCAATACCTTTGGCATAGTTTTTAACATATGGAAGCTTCCAGGTCCATGGTAAAGCCCCAACCACGCCTTCCATTGCTTTGGGCCCGGCGCTTGCGGCCATGCCCAGTGTCAAATTCGGAACTACAATAGACATTTTTTTCTTTAAACCCATTTCGGTGGCCAGTTTAACTGCATCGGCCATATCTTTTCCGAATAACACCAGCACGAGAACCTCCGCCCTTGACGAAGCGGCTTTCGTCAGTGCTTTTTGAAAATTTTTGCGCGTTGCGCCGGGAAAAGGAGTCAGAATCCGTTTATGTCTTTTTGTATCCAGGGTACGGCTGAATTTCCGAATAGATGCCTCTGTTGTCCAGCCCCAGGTATAATCAGCTGTCACATAAAAGTATCTTTTTCCGGAAAAATGCTCTTTCAAATATTCCGATAGCACCTTGGCACCCATCCAGGCGTTATAGCATTCTCTGAATATATATTTATGGCCTTGCACACCCGTCGTAGCATTGGAGTAGGTCAAGGTTCCAAAATATAATTTTCCTCTTGATTTTGCAGTTTTGCCGCCGGCTATCGCTACCGCGCTGGAGGATCCTCCGAAAACCATTTCAACACCTTCATTGTCGATTAAGTCTTCAACATTTTTCTTTGCCAGATCTGCTTTTGATTTCGAATCTCTGACGACCAACTCTACCTTATGTCCGAGTATGCCGCCGGTTTGATTAATTTCCTCAACAGCCATTTCTGCCGCTCTCAGTTGAGCCAGTCCTTGAACGGAGTATGGACCAGTTTTAGGATAATTCAATCCGATTTTAACAACGGCGGCACTTGCTCCAGTGCTAAGGGCCAGAAGAATGGTTAGCAAAACCAATGCGTTTTTTACAATTTTCGTGTTTTTTCTTTTTATCATTTTCATGTCTCCTGAATTATGTGAAATATATCTAAATAGCCAAAGGTTATTACAGGCGATGTGATAGCCGTTTATCCTGACAGTTGAGACCGCTTATGCCTCAACCGGCTCCTCTGGTTGCGGATTTGCGGCTTCATCCAGTTTAAAGGTTTCAACCGATGTGGCCAGTTGCTCGGAAGTTTGGGACAGCCGCTGAATCGCCACTGCTGTCTGCCGGCTTGCAACCGAGTTTTGAGCGCTGACCTTGCCGACCTTCTCCATAGTCTTCGTAATACTATCCGAGGCCTTGGCCTGTTGGATAGCAGCCGTTGAAATTGACTGGATCAATTCTGCCAACTGGTTTGAAACAGATTCGATTTCCTGTAGCTTGTTATGCGCATTGTTAGCCAAATTAGAGCCTTCCACAACCCGCTGGATACTCTCTTCCATACTGGTTCCGGCCTCATTAATTTCTCCTTGAATATTTTTTATCAGGGTATCTATCTGCTTGGTGGCCTTGGTTGAACGCTCAGCCAAGCGTTGAACCTCTTCAGCTACCACCGCAAACCCTCGGCCGGCATCACCGGCCATGGCTGCCTGGATAGAAGCATTCAACGCCAGAATGGATGTACGGTCTGCAATGTCGTTGATGAGCTGGACGATGTTGCCAATCTCCTGTGAACTCTCACCCAGGCGTTTAATGGCACGGGCGGTCTCTTGGGAGTTTTCGCGAATCGCTTCCATAGCGTTGTTGGTCGATTGAACGGCTTCGGCACCTTCTTTGGCATTTAGTGTTGATTGTTTTGATACCGCCGCAGACTGAACGGCATTTTTGGCTACCTGCCGGATAGAACCGGCCATCTCGGTAATAGCTGCTATGGCTTGAGATATTTGCTCGGTCTGCATCTTGCTCGTTTTCGCCAGCTGACCGGTTGATAAGTTAACTTTACGGGAAGTGGTTGTAACCTCTCCGGTGGTCCGCTTAACATTCAAGACAACATCGCTGAGCTGTTCGGCCATGGCATTGAAGGAGTCAGCAATAGCACCGGTCATCTCAGCGGTCACTTCGGCCCGTCTGGTCAAATCTCCTTCTGCCAGCCCGCTGATCTCTTCCAAAAGCTTAAAAATTGAGGCCTGAATGGCATCACGTTCCTCGCGACTCTGAATCAGAACCAGAGTGTTGTCAAGCATGGCGTTAAGTGATTCAGCCATGGCCCCTAGCTCGTCTTTTGAGGTTACTTCGGCTCGCGCCTCGAAATCGCCCATACCGATATTGCTGAATAAATCCATAATCTTGCGTACCTGGACAGTGAGACCACCGGCAAGCGCCAGGGCTACCGTGGCCACCAAGATGGCCGCGGTTCCGAAGGTAATTCCGATGATCCACAACATTTTTACAAGCGGACGTCTTATCTCTTCTAAATTAATCTCGGAAATCAGAGCCCAGGTGATACCCTTGGGGTTGGCCTCCGTTGGTTCCTGTACGATGATAGGTGACCAGGAACTTAATACCTGGACTCCTCGGTAGTTCTTAATAACTTCGGTGCCGGAGCTACCGCTCAACGCTCTCTGCGAGGCCACCGTATCAACGATAACCTTGGGGTTCAGGACGGTACTTTCAAGGCCGAGTTGGCGCAGGAAATTGGAGTTGTTGCGCCACAACTTGTCGGAGCCAACCAGGTAAGACTCACCCGTCTCGCCTAAACCTGCGCTTTCTTGAATGATGGCGTTGATATGATCCAGCGATAATTGGGCGGCTATGACGAGTTCCACACGTCCCTCATGAACCAGCGGTTGGGCGATAAAGGCAGCCGGTGCTTTCCGGGCGGGTGCATAAGGCTCAAAATCGGCTAACCCGAATTGTTTGTTCTCCAAAACTTCTCCTACCAACCGACCCAAGTTTGTATCTTTATAGGTACCTGTCAGCATGTTTGTCTGGAAGTCCGGTTGGTGTTCAACAGAGTAAAAGAGATATCCATCCGGATTAAACAGGTAAAGGTCATAATAGCCGTATTTTTCTTTGTAATTGGTGAAAAAGTCTTCCACTTCATGCACAACTTTAGGAGCAAACGCTTCCTCAACAGAAATGTCAGCTATGATGGCCCAATGCACGCCCGGGATCTCCAGGGGGGAATAAGCAGACAATACCGGTGTGCCTCTGAAGTTGCGGATAATCTTTTCACCTGTTTTACCGGCCAAAGTTTCGTTTACGGCTGCAGTATTCACCAAATAAGTCGGATCGAGAATAGTACTATCTTCTACTAAATTAGAGTCTGAGCGGAAGAGCTTGTCGGTAGCCACCAGATATGTCTCGCCGGTTTTACCCAATCCAGTGCGCTCCTGCATGATGGCGTTGATCTGTTGGATAGGGATCTGGAGCATGGCAACGCCCGTTGTTTTTCCACCCTCCTTTATCGGCGCGGCAATGAAGGCTGCGGGCGCGTCACCTGAGGGCTCATACAATCCAAAGTCCTGAACGGTTGGAGCGGTTAATCCGTCGTTGAAAGCTCTGCCGGCCGGACTGTCCTTCAGCTTGCCGGTTTTCAGGTTTTGACCGAGGTCGGAGGCTTTTTCGACAGTGTATAGCACCTGACCCTTATCGGAGATGAGGAAAAGATCAATATAGCCGTACTCTTCTATGAATTCCGTCAACCAGGGGCCATAGGTCAGCTCCACAGCCTTCCACTCTGAGCCACCGATTTTGCCGGTTACATTTGTAAAAGCCGATAGTCCTTCGGCAACCGCCGGGTTGGTGGACAGGGCTCTTACGTCAGACAGTCGAGCGCTAAAGTAGTCTTCGATTTGCCCCTTTTTTATGGTCCGCACGGCAGTAAGCTGGTCAAATGCATTCTGACGCAAAGTCTTCACTGTTCCGAGCAGAATATTCATGTCACTCTCGCTTCTATAAAGGAAGTTTTCGATGGCCTGAGTCTTGTTGGCTCGCACCGCTTCCAAATTGTCGAATGTCCTGCTCATTAGAGCGTTTGATGACGTCATAAGAGTGATGATACCGACAACTATGAGGGGAATGAGAGCCAAAACCAAAAGCGCAACCAATAACTTGGTACGGATGCTTTTGCCACTCTTCCAGATTGATCCGAGTCCTGACTTCATCAGGCGGCCAATCGCACTTCCTCCAGACTTTGCCAATCTGCTAGAGGATGTTTTTTCATTTTCCATCGGAAAACCTCCTGTACAATATTTTTTATTACTTCAATTGCTTAACAAATCCTGCTGCACTCCTTAAAAGCTTCGGCCGTATTTCCGGCCGCTTACTTGTTTTAGACTCGATTGAAGCGGAGGCATTTTGGATTATGGTTCGTTTTCAGGCTCCATAAGAGAGCTTTTTTACCCGGGCTTCATGGGCGCTGGGGTGTGGAGTGTAGATTTTATTTCATTAATTCTTAACACGAACTAACCTATTCCTTCTGCTAAGCGACCGGCTTGATTGTCCCGCGGCAATAATTTGGCAACGGTTGTCACCAGTTCGTTATCATCGATTGGCTTGGTCATATATTCATCCGCTCCTTGTTTCAGGCCCCAGAATCTATCGCTGTCTTGCGACTTGCTGGTTATCATGAGAATTTTGATGTCTTGAGTGTCGGGGGACGTCTTTAGTTGACGACATACTTGAAAGCCGTTTTTTTTAGGCAAAATTACATCTAGGACGATTAAGCTGGGATTTTCCTTTACGGCTTTTTCAAGAGCCTCTTCACCATCAACGGCGGTGATGACTTCACATCCATTGCCCTGAAGAATATCCACAATATTACGCAGATATGTTGGGCTGTCTTCTACTACCAAAATTTTCGAATTCGTCATTTTTATTCTCCTTCTTTTTCGCTATTTTCCATTCGGAAAATTCTTCCTTACCAAAAAAGGGAAGATGCTTCCGAGCAGAAAAAA
>JAHEJP010000379.1 GCA_024638855.1 Chloroflexota bacterium | reverse complement strand
AATCCCTTCCATAATTTACCGATGTCGATTCCCAAGACCTTTACCGATGAACCAAGAAGAGCGAATCCGGCCATCAACCCGGCCAAAGTGCCCCCTGTACCACAAGCCGTGACAATCGTTATCCGTTCGGCATCCAAGCCCAAGTCGATCACTTGTTTCTGAATTTCCAATGCTGCCTGGACGTAACCTAAACAGCCCGTGACATTGTGGCCCCCAACCGGGATAAAATAAGCGCCAAGACCGGTCCAGGCGAGAGCGACGCCCTTTGCCAACCGGTTTATCATCTCTATCGACATCGACCCATCGCGACCGCCACCAAAAGGCACGAAATGCATTTTCGCCCCCAAGAGCCGATTTAATAATAAATTACCAACCAGATGATTGGGTTGCTTTTGAAAGAATAAGAGATGTGCTTCCAAGCCGAGAGATGCGCAAGCCGCGGCCGTCATCCGGGCGTGATTGGACTGCAAACCACCAAAGGTCACGACTTTTTTCTTTCCTTCGGCCAGGGCTTCGGCCATCAAGTAGGCGAGTTTTCGACCCTTATTGCCCCCCATACCCGGCCCGTAATCATCATCCCGCTTCACCCATATCTGCGGTCCTTTCAACTGCTGGCTAAGCTTCTCTAAAGGTTCCAGCTGCGTAGGCAGGTGGCCATAGTCCAAGCGGGGAAAACGTTCTAACTGTTTATCTAGCTGCTTATGAGTTGACATAAATTGACTAGGTAGCCCTAAAAGCCAATCTAAATTGTGCTGAGCAGATGATCAGCCAGCCTCTTAGCCAAGCTGATGATCGTCAGAACTGTCGGTCGGGCCAACGCTTGCGGAAATACACTAGCATCACAGACGTACAAACCCTTCACGGTCGTTTTGAGATCGCGAGATAACAATGAATCTATACGGACGGTAGCCGATGGGTGTGTGCCTCGCAACGGTGTAGTAATGAACGAATCGGGATCGCAGCCGGCTTTGGCCAAGATCATCTTCGCTACTGCTTCGGCTCGGAGTTGCCGCCGGCGATCCTGTTGCGTTAAGCCCTTACTGATCCGGCCGCGCCGGTCAATGCCGCCGCTAATCTCATCTTTCAACTTGATCATCACTCCCAATGTATTACCCCAGCCAGGCCATGAAAGCGCTTGTTTTGGCCCTTTACTTAACATAACAACAGGATAATTGAGCCAGGGATCGATCAGCGTCGAAAACATGGCCCCCAGCTCGTCATCTGCATAACTCCAGCTCATCGGCGGCTCATTGCCAAGGCCTTCATAGGCCGCCTGCCCGTAAACCATCGACGTCGTATCTAAGGCCATGCCCTGCCCGGCTGCCTCGAAACCGCTGGCCTGGAGAATTCGTGGCGTACCTAAGCCACCGGCCGATAATATGACCTGGTGTGCTTCAACGACGAATCTTTTTCCCTTGACCTTACCTTTGACGCCATAGACGTTGCCGGCGCCATGCAGCACCTTCTCAACTTTGGCCCCAGTCCATAGATCGATGCCGTCGGCCACAGCTTCATCCACGTACTCGGCCGCATTCCATTTAGCGCCGCAGCGACAACCCAATATGCAAGATGCCCGGCAACTGAATTTTTTTGAACGCTCAGGCCAGATAAACTTATCTTGTGGGAACCATTCCATGCCTAATTCTTGCCCGGCTTCGGCGATGCGACCGGAGGCTACTCCCCTTAATTCAGGTGGCAATGGAGAGATACCCAATTCTTCGATAGTTTCTTGGGCATAGGAATCGAGGTCGATGTTGTACTTTTCACGCCACCAGGGTAAGGGACGCGCCGCGCAGCCCAGGTACATGCTGGTCGCCCCACCCAGCATCATCGGCCGGACGATGGAAACTCCTTCTTTCGTGTAAAGGAAGGTCGCCCGGTCAGTATAGGCCATCGCCCCCGGATAAGTACCGTACAGAGGATTTGAGCGCCAATCCCGCCCTCGCTCAAGGAGCGTGATGCCCAGCCCAGCCTGAGAACGAGCCAGTTGCCGGGCCATCGTCGCCCCGCCTGGCCCCGAGCCGACGATTATCACATCTGTTTGTTTGTGTATGGTCATGTCCGCATTCTAGCTTAGCTTAGTTGTGATTCAAAGCCGGAAATGAAATCCATTACCCGGTAATGTATTATGAATCCTTATTGACAACTTGTGAAAACATGCCACGATCCAATAATCAAGTGGCAACTATCGATAAAGCGACTGTAGCGTTATCATCATGGAATATCCTTCTTTTGATCGCCAAAGCCTGCAGCAAGCTATCCTCGACGAAGCTTTCTGGGTGTTCGGTTTCGACCGCCGGCCGTGGCTTCGCCGTCTGATTGAACCCCTTTTTCGCTGGCCGGTTGGTCGATTCGCCCAACTAGCTGCCGGCTATGAAAACCAGGTCGCCCAAACTGGATTGCGCGAGGCTACGCAAGCTTTGATGCCTCACTTCATCGAAAAAGTTGACATAATTGGAGACAATCATTTGCCATCTGGAGGACCACTATTGGTCGTTTCCAATCACCCGGCCGCCTATGATTTTTTCCTCATTGCTGCCACATTGCCCCGCGACGATTTGAAACTCTTGGCCAGCAATATCAACATCGTTCGTAAGTTACCGGCAACGGCCGATCACTTTATATTCATGGCTTCTAACGGGGTGCTGGGTGACTCCTACTCGCGCATGGCAGCCGTCCGGGCCAGCATCCGCCATCTGCGATCGGGGGGAGCGTTGCTTATTTTCCCTACCGGCACCGTAGATCCCGATCCGGCCGTTTCAGCCGAAGGAGCCCGACAGGCGCTGAGTCGCTGGTCGCCAAGCCTGGAACTTTTGTTACGCAAAGCCCCCGAGACTCAAGTAGTTGTGGCTATTGTCAGCGGCGTGCTATCGTCTGGCTGGTATAAAAGTCCAATTACCCGTCTTCGGAAAGAGCCACACAACAAACAAAAAGTGGCCGAGATTTTTCAGGTCGTGCAGCAATTATTCCTTCCAGGTTCACTCAAGCTCTATCCTCGCCTAGCTTTTTCGTTGCCTTTTCAAACTGGGCAACTTCGTGAATCTACCGCAAATGGCGGCGTATTGCCGGTTATAAAAGCTGAGGCATATAGGCTATTGCAGATCCTCGATGGAGAGTCTCTGAATGGACATGCGCATGAAGTTGCATAAACTTGACATACTTTCGCAGATTTTTGGTTTTACAATGGATGTATACAGATTGGCAATGCATAGTTCGGAAAGCTAAGGAGAGAAGTGACATGATCTTTAAGAAATATACACCCCCAATTTTTGTTGTGGTCTTAGCTGCCATAATCTTGGTTGCCTGGTTTGCTGTGTTGGGACCAGTCCAAGTCTCGGGAAGCGATTGTGATTCTCAATTAGTTGGCTGCCCAGCCGAGTCGGATATCGGTAATGTCACTGCTATCGTCGTGCCCGGCAACGGTTTAACAACCACTGCCCTACTGCCCATGATCAACAAACCTTGTCCGGTTCTGTTCGCCGATACCTTTGACAACCCTGACAGCGGTTGGCCCCAGTGGGAGACAAATAATACCTTGGGTGAGTACGATAATGGGCATTATCGCGTCTTCATGAAAAAGGCAGGGTTCTGGATCGCCTCTGCGCCAAATAAGTTTTATGGTGCGACTGGGTACAAGGTGAGCGCCGAAGTGAAGAATCAAAACGGCATCGATGGTTCTTATGGGTTACTATTCGACGTTAATGGGGATGGAAGTAATTCTTGGTTTAAGACCTTTGAAATAGTGCCTGATGGGTCATACAGCATTTGGCAATATGACACAAGAACAAACCCAGCTTGGAATCTTTTAGCCGATGGTTTTTCCACTCACATCAACACAGATACAAAGAATAATCTCCTTTCTGTCCGCTGGTACAATAAAAGCATCGTAGCCTACGCCAATGGTCAGATAGTCGATCAAGTCAACCAGAGTTCGATGCAGAGTTCTTCGGCTGTAGGTGTTTTTGTCAGTTCCCCTGACCTGCCAAAACTAGAGGTGCACTTCGATAATTATACGGTTGAAAGTCCAACATGCGGCCTGCAAACAACCGCCCCCGAATTTTCACCAGGTGAGCTTGGACAAGGCGAAACCTTCGAGGCACGAAACCTGGAACCATTATCTGGTGACAATTTTTGGGGACGATAAGCAAGTCAATCGAAAATCGAATAGCACATCGTCAGGTCAATTACTTAACCCATCAAGCGCACATGATAGCATTTGCCTCAAACTAATTGTTCGAAAGCGCTGTCTGCTTTACCGGCCGTCACTGTTGCTTACTGATTTATCAAGCGGCAAAAAGTTTACATAAAAAAGATAAGTGCTATGGCTTATTTCACAATTGACGTGACCATTTATGCGCCCGTAGAGGATGTCTGGCAGGTGTTGGGCGATATCGGCCGCATAGCCGATTGGAATCCAGGCATTCGCGAATCCTATGCGACATCAGAAGTAAATAGTGGCTTGGGTGCGACACGTTTTTGTGACCTGGGCGATAAAAATTACTTAAATAACGAAGTGGTTCAATGGGAGGATTGCCGAAAATTGACCATGCGTATCGTTGACAGCAATCTGCCCTTCAAGCGAGCAGATATTCACTTCACCTTACAAGGAGAAAATGGTCACACACAAGTTGCTGTATCGCCCGAGTACGAATTGAAGTATGGTGTATTAGGCAGTTTGATGGACCGATTTTATGTGTGCCAGACGTATGAAAAAGGGATGAAGAATCTTCTCCAAGGTCTGAAAGTGCACGTCGAAAATGGCGACGATTCCGTCAATTAGCCTCGTTTCTTGAGCCTGATTTGGCCGCGGGCAGTTCGCTGGCAGCCTTGTTCGTTTATGGACAATTTGTCGATTCAGTATGACACTGGCCAGAATGAGAAATATTGATGCCCCGAGGCTAAATATTCCTATAAGATCTCTCTTTTTGCCAATAGCG
>JAHEJP010000378.1 GCA_024638855.1 Chloroflexota bacterium | reverse complement strand
TTAGACAAGGTGGGTTTTAAGCCTAACGCGTTGGACTACCGGCGTCATCTTACAATGATCAACCTAATTCGCAATGAATGACGACAAGTAGGTCTTGTCAGTGAGCAATTCAATACACCGCGGCCGGTCCAAGCGGTACATTATATTTGAGAAGGGTGTGGAATCCCCTTTGGCGTGAACCGGCCTCAACTTGAATACACAGGTTTCCGGATCTAGATCGCTCAGGTTAATGGTCGTTTCAAAACCCGTCCGGGGAGCCGTTAAGCTCTTGGTCAAAGAACCGGCCGTTTTGCCCGAATGGACCTCGTAACCGGTGATCTGGGTCGCCCCATTCCAACTGGTATAAATCGTGGCCGAATTTTCGCCGGTTGTTATAAGAACCGCGCTGGGGAGCTCGCTTGGCTTGGCTTCCCATTCCCAACGGAAGGCGCGATAAGTGTGCCCTTCAAGCTCCATTTTCAGCGCCGTGCTCCCATCCGGCTTGACCTCCTCGATATCAGTAATCGACCCCCAACTAATCATGGTGTTGCCGTTGCCCAATCGCTGTCCATTGCCCATAAATTCAGCAAATCGATCTTGCGTCGCCGGATATTGCCAGACTCTGGTGACCGTTTTGAGTGTTTCATTGATCGTATACTCGACTACCCGGGAATAGGGCGGCAGCTTCATATTTCCGTTATCGAATAAACTGATATTGCCATTAGCCAGGCGACGAATGTCATGTTGGTGAGAAAAGCCCTTATCATTGGTAAAAGCGAAATCATTTTGCTTGCCCCCTAAACGCCAAATCACATCCCCAGTCGATCGATTGATCTTGATGACGTCGGAAGAGTTACGGTTCGATACCAACAAGTTGCCGTCCGTATCCACCTCGATGGCATTGGTGTGCAAGTAATCGACCGGTGAATCGGCCGGTGAAACGTAACTATCCGTTAGCGGGATATGATCCAGGCTATGCCATTCAAAGATGACTTGTTTTGATGGATCGAGTTCCTGGATTACGATATCGATCACGATGCCATTGACCGGGCCGCCATATGGGCTCAGATCCATCGCCACCGGCGTATAGGATAGCATGAAAGCATTTCCATTATCTAGTAGCTGGATTTCATGCAGATCGGCGTGGTGTCCGTTCTTCATTGTCCAGGTATCGACGACGGTGTATGTATCATCCATAACCATATATATACCCGCATAATAGACAAGATAACGGGTGCCCATAACCGTCTGCACTTTGAAGTCCGTCGCCAATTTGTTGGGTGTGGTGACCTTGAGATAAATTGGCTCTGCTTGGTCGTCCAGGATCAAGAGCCCGGTATCGGGATTGGGCAGTAAACCCACATGAGTGATGAAGATCAGGCCTTTATCCGTCCCATGGGCGGACGTTATCACGTTAACCGACATCGTGTTCGAAAGATCTGGACGCGTAATATAAGGGGCCTTGCTTAAAGCGACGGCTGAATAGGCCCCGGCTTTAAGCGGGGTGGGCGGGTATTGGTGCCGTTCGCCTGTTATTAGGTTTAAAGCCTGCGCCGCTTCGGCGGGGTCAACCGGCCGGCTGAGCGTCTGGAATTGGTGGCGCGAGGCTTTGATGGCTTCGCCATCGGCCGTCCTGATGCCCGGTAGGATTTCGACGGTGACCCTTTCGTCATAGGCGAACGGCTGGACAGGGTAAAAGAGGATCGTCCTCTTATCATTCGACAAGGCCAGGGTGCCCGTGTGATTGCCGCTGCGGCTACCTATTACTGATAAGGCCTTGGACGAGATCTGTTCCAGCTCAAAGCGGCTCCCTTCCCGGAAAATCAAGGAGCTGAATGGGCTGACGTAATTGGCCTCTGGCCCAGGGTACTTATATTGGAATGAACTTTGTTGGTCTTGGCCTGATATGGGAGAGATGGTTACCAGGAGAGCAAATAAGACGAGGAGGAGAATGCCGACGACGGTGAGTTTCATATTTATTCTTATGAGATCGGCCCATATTTTAATCCTCTTGCCAACTAATAGCTAGATTGGCATACGCCGTTAACCGTTTTAGATAGGATCCAGCGAGTCAGCATCACGTTCAAAAACTTACTTCTTGAAGCGCCTCGCCCGCTGAGCTTGCTGAAACCCAATCCTATCATGCTGAACCTGTCGAAGACGAGTCCAATGGCGGCCGCTGGCTAGGCGAGACCCACCCTAAACGATCTGCCCCAAGCATAGTCCAGCTAAGCCCGTTTGTGATCCACCAAAAAGGTACATTTATGAGGTGTATTCCCACCCCCTCATAGGGTCGCCTTAATGGCTGCCACAGGAGTGACCCCTACTTATCTGCTCATCCTGATCGGGGCCGAATGCTCCCGGAACCAGACCGCGATCTCATCCAGGGGCGGCCACTCTTCGGCCACATAACGGCTGAAACGTTCCAATTCGCCGTTGGTGGCCGTGAGCCGTTGCCCGTTGACCCGTAGGAATAAGGCGGCCGCAGCGATGTTGGTGCCCCGGTTGCGGTCTCGGAACGGGGCGTTCAGCATCAGGTCTTCCATGAGCGCGGCCGCTTTGACGAACAGGTCAGGGTAAAGTTCGTTACCCTTAACCATCGCTTGCGGTCGGGCTACGGCCGCGGCCAATGCCTTCACATCCCTGAGGCCATGTTCGCCGCCAACGGAGTCGATCAATCGAGCATGGATGAACAAAACTTCTTGGCCTGTTAGATAGTGAGTCATCATCGCTACTCAGCCAACTCTTCCAGGGCCGGCCGATATTGGGTCACGAACTCCGTCACCTGTTGGGCAAAACCCTTACTCACCCCGGCCAATTCCGGATGCACCGCTTCGATGATGATCTGTTCCCGGGCTTCGTTGATGGTGACTGAGACATCACTGCCTTCTAATAAAGCCAATAACTGGATCGCTTCCTTGGGCATCGAAACCACCAGGCTGTTCCCGGCCTTAAACACTTTGCGAATCATCTTTTCCTCCTATGATCGTCATGACATTGTAAGTATACTATAATTTAGGTGACTGGCACCTCAAGTGGGTTTCGCTCCGCCGCTGCCAGTCAGCCTGATAAGGAGAACTCAACATGACCAGACAACTCATATCCAGTGGCAGCCCCTACGAATCCATCATCGGTTTTTCCCGCGCCGTGCGCGTGGGCGAATTCATAGCTGTAGGTGGCACGGCCCCCATTGGCCCCAGTGGCGAAACCGTCGGTTCCGGCGATCCGGCCGCCCAGGCGCGGCGTTGTACCAAATAATCCAGGCCGCCCTGGAAACGGCCGGAGCCTCTCTCGATGACGTCATCCGCACCCGGACTATGCTCAAGCGAATAGACGATTGGAAAACCGTATCCCAGGTCAGGGGCGAATACTTCAGCCAAATCCGGCCGGTGGATACCATCATGCAGGTCACGGCATTCGTAGACCCGGAATGGTTGGTCGAAATCGAGGTCGACGCGCTCATCGACCGGGACAAGGGCTGATGCGCGCCCCCACCAATGGTTACCCCACTCATAATATGAAAGTCCCCCTGATAAAGGTGTAGCGTTTACCTAGCCCGGCCACCCTGACCTCATTTGAGATCGGAAGCCCGGAAGATGGCCCCCACGATCTGATCCACATCGTCCTCAATGTTCACAACCAGGGCGCCGGCCGGTTCTTCCAGGTCGTCGAATTGGCTGCGCAACATCTCTGCGCCCATGTAATGGTCTTGACGGGCCAGCATCCGCTGCCAGATCAACTCGTAATCGCCTCGTAGATAGATCAGGCCGGTCTGCTCGTTCCCGGCTAATAATCGATCCCGGTAAGCTCGTTTGAGCGCCGAGCAAGCCAGCACGGCCGGCTCTTCCTCAGCCAGGCATTAGGCGATCAAATCGTGCAGCCTGTCCAGCCAGGGCGTCCGGTCAGCATCGTCGAGGGGGTCTCCTCTCGCCATCTTGGCCACGTTCGCGGGTGGGTGGAACTCATCCCCGTCATAAAAATGCCGGCCAAGCGCCTCCGCCAGCGCCAGGCCGACGGTGCTTTTACCGCTGCCCGAAACGCCGGTGATGATGATTACTTGTGGGTGACTTGTCACCTCCAGGCGGGTTTTGGCCCGCCATGTGACCGGCACCTGAGTTCGACTGCCGCATACTCGCCATTATCCCGCTGATCGCTCGCGTCAGCCATCCACCCGGTGCCTGTCACCTTAAGCGGGTTTCGCTCCGCCGAAAACTGGCGCTAATAGAATTACTTTGAATCGATAAATTTGGCTGAGTATAATGAGCGAAGCTCACCTTTGGCGTCTGGTTCACATTCTTGCTGGGAATTCTCTTCACGTTTCAAGAGAGCTACAAGGTTAACTCAGAATAGAAAAATGCCAATTGTTTACAAAGCAACCCTAGTTATATTGGCGACCACCGTCCTTGCCTGGATTTCGCGATCATCCATACGAGATATTCAGTCTCATGGTTTCTACCGGTTCTTTGCCTGGGAAGCAATCCTGATCTTATTTTTGATGAATATCGATTTTTGGTTTGTTGATCCATTCAGCTTTAGGCAAATTGTTTCCTGGGCATTCCTAATCGTTTCTCTGGTGTTAATTTATGAAGGTGTCCGTTTGTTTCGGAAACAAGGGCGTTTGGCTCAGAATCGTTATGATCCAGGCTTGATAGGAATAGAGAAAACAACTGAATTGGTTACAACTGGCGTATTCTGTTATATACGGCATCCTTTTTACAGTTCATTATTGTTTCTCGGATGGGGGATCCTTCTGAAGCACATAACCTGGATCGGCGTCTTGTTGGCAGTCATAATCACAATACTTCTGATAATAACCGCCAAGAAAGAAGAGATCGAAAACATCCAATACTTTGGTGACCGATACCGAGAATACATGAAAGATACGAAGATGTTTATTCCGTTTATATTTTGAGAATGAAATTCAATGTTGAGCTCAAGTTAGTAATTAGATCCTTCGCTGGAC
>JAHEJP010000058.1 GCA_024638855.1 Chloroflexota bacterium | reverse complement strand
AACAGCAAGCCGCCAAAAAGGCCCAGCGCGCCGATCAAGAGCCCTTCTAATAGGTAAATAAAAAGGATCTGGCCTCGCGTCGCGCCACGGCTGCGCAAGATGGCGATTTCGCTTTGTTCGCGGCGCACCACCATCCCGGCTATCAGCACGATGAAGTAGAGGATCAGGCCGATGACGGGCAAGCTAAAGATCGTCAGCATGACGGAAAGTTCGCTAGACGATCGGCCATAGTCCTGCAAAGCTTCCACCGGCGAAGCGTCCAGGGTGGTATTGTTCAGCAGGGATGTGACCCGGGCTTCCACCGTGCGGACCCCGGACAACAAGCCGTCGACCGAAGCCGGCCGGACCCGGCTGCCATCGTAAATCTGGTACCAAACAGCTGTTTCCACCGGTTCTTCGAGAGCCGGGACTACAAAACTTTCGAAGCTGTCCTCGCCGGTCAGCAAAATTTCGTCAAAGGCTCCCGGCTGGTAAAACCAAAAAGGATCGGCGGTATCGACCGGGATCCAGACGCCGGCGATTTGCACCGGAATCTGGACGTTATCGCGGCGCGAACCAAAAAGCGTATAACCTTCACCTACCTGAAGGCCCAGCGCCTCGGCCGTGGGCTGGCTGACGATGACTTCGACAGCCTGGCCTGGCAACTCATCGCTCGGGAAATTCCCTTCCACCAGTTGGATATGGCTTTCTAAGTTGCTGATGAAGCCCAGACCGCTCCAAAGCAGCGGCGCATCGTCGGCAAAGGCGCTGTCGTCGTCGGGGAATAGACGCAATTTAGCCGTGCTGACGTGTCTGATTTGGGAATCGGCTGACAAGCCCACGATCCCATCCGCTTGTTGGCTCAGGTATTCATTCACGGGCCCATATTCGTCCCAACCTATTTCGCCGTGCCAGGCGCCAATATAACGCCACAAAAAGGCGAAAGGCGGCCGGTAGGTGCCGGCTTCCGTTAGTTGTCCTTGCAACAATCGGTTATTGACGGCGTCGGAATAAAGGGGAATGCTGGATAACAGACCGACGGCCACCACCAGGCCGGCCAGCAAGCATAGCATGAGCAATCGTTGGTGCCAAAGACGCTTGGCAGCGATGACAAAAAGAGAAAGTACGGTAACTATAAAACGCATGGTGGTCGTTCGTTTCTACAAAGGCCATCAAGCTGATGGGATGGTGGTTCGTCCTCTATCCTATCCCTTACCGCTCTAGGCGGGCAGTGTCTTAAGGCACCTCTGGCAGATGATCTTCATCACCGCCTGGTTACAACAAGGCCCCAACAAGAGGCGGCTTGCCGTCTGATGATAATCTTAATGTTTTCAGGTCCACCTATCATCGGCCAATTGGCGATATTGAGATTAGCCAGTTGGGCATATATTAGGAACTAGCCGCTCAGGCGCCGATTCCTTGCCCTATATCTGACTCTGGGATAATGTAGGTGGCGGTTAGACCTTCATGAAACGACAGCCCCCGGACGGACTTTCAACTAGCCAACAGTCGATCCTGGCCTGCGTGAACGAACAGTCAGGCCAATTTACTCGAAGCGCCCTGGCCAAAGTATTGGCCGGCTCGGCCTCAGTACGCGTGGCCAGTCAAAGCGATAACCCGCACTTCGGCCGGTTGGCCGATATGGGCCGCAAGGCGATCACCTTCGAAATCGATATCCTATTACAACAAGGATACCTGGAACTAGATCCGCGTGGACACCTGGTCCCCGCAACAAAACAGTGATCGGGTAACTCAATGACAAATAATACATGGAAATTAGCAAACCAATAAGCGGAGTGCGATCTCAGCTACAACTCTGGGGGCCCCTGACGGCCCTTGCCCTTTCGATCTTCATAACCGCCCTGGATTCGGTGATGTTGCCGGTGGCCACGACCAATATCACCGGCGATCTCGGTGTGCCGGTCAGCGGCATACAAGCGGCTTTCGCCCTATTTTCGTTGGCCGCGGCTGCCACCTACCTGACCGGGGGAAAATTAGGCGATATTTACGGCCGGAAACAGATATACCGCACAGGTTTGATCCTTTATAGTCTAGGAATCATTGCCGCCATGATCGCTCCCAACCTGCTGGTTTTGATCGCTGGCTGGTCCATCGTGCGTGGCATCGGCATGGGACTATTGCTGCCTTCAGTTTTTGGCCTCATCCTGGCCAACTACGCCGGCCCGCAGCGAGCGGTGGCCTTTGGCGTTATCGGCGCCACGGCCCCTACCGGCGCCATCGTCGGTCCCTTATTGATGGGTTGGATGGCCACCCATTTACACTGGCGCGCCGTATTCATCATAGACTTGATCCTCATCGCAGGCGTGCTACTGCTCATCAGGCTCATCGGCGTAACGGAGCGGCGGCCGGGCGCTAAACTGGATTGGCTTAGCACCGCCTTGGCCGCCTTGGGCATCGGCTTGTTGATCCTGGGGCCTACTTTGGCCAGCCAACAAAGCGCCATCGGCCTGCCACAAGTGATCTTGATCAGCGGTACCGGTATCGTAGCCCTCATTTTGCTACTGCTTCGTAACCAGCGTTTATCGGCCCAGGGTAAAGAGCCACTGTTTCATCTGAAACTATATAAAAATCGCCAATTCTCGGCCGGCTGGTCAACCCTGCTGCTTTTCTTCTTTCAAATGGGGGCCATCATTCTAACCGTGCCCATCTTTTTACAAACCGTGGCCCAATATGATGCCTTGCAATCCGCCTATGCCATGGTGCCGATGTTCATCGGCGCGGCCCTAGGCGGCATCGCCTCGAGCTGGATCATCCAACGCCTGTCCAATCGCCTCTTCATGCAACTATCCCTGATGCTCGTCATCGTCGGGTTGACCTGGATGCGGCTGGTGATGAGCCCAAGCGTCGAGGTAGGTCAATTACTGCTGCCTGTGTTCGTCCTAGGCCTGGGTTTTGGCGCCGGCCTGGCCCAGTCGCCCAATATCATCTTAACGGCCGTTCGACCAGAGCAACAGGGCGAAGCGGCTGGGTTGAACACCACGGCTCAAGATATGGGCGTTGGCCTGGGGGCAGGCATCGTCGGCTCGCTGTTTTTGAGTCAAATCACAGGCGACGATGCTATGCGGTTGGTGCTGCTCATCCTCATGGGCGTGGCCGCCCTGGATTTCATCGCCGCTTCGCTTTTGCCGGCCGATTCACCTGACTAAACGTCACTTCTTAACAACTCCCCTTTTAGGAAATCCCTGACTTCAAGTAGGTCTCCAAATATCTTATTTGCTGCTAGCGACGAGTCGTGTTCTTCGGTTGGGGGAGTAAGGTCCGGGTCCCGAACCATGATGACAACCATTTGTGCAGCACGACCAGCTTGCACACCAGGTTCTGAATCCTCCAAGACAATACAACGCCGCCTTCCCTTTTCCGTCATACCGAGCCGTTCGGCCGCCAATTCATAAATGGCGGGTTTAGGTTTACCTTCTGCTACCTCATCTCCCCCCACTATCACGCGAAATCTGTTAAGGAGATTCATATCGGAGAGTCTTTTAAGAGCAACATCTCTTAACGTTGAAGTTGCCACCGCCTTGTCCAAACCTCGTTCCTCAATCAGATCGAGCAACTCGTACAGCCCCTTCTTTATCATGCGGTCTCTATTCTGGACAATATCCTCCTCAATGTATTGATCCTCGAGATCGACAACAACGTCGAAGGGAAAGTCAGATCCAAGCAGCTCACATACCACTTTTTCCGCATCCCTCACCGACCGGCCAATGATTTTAGTATACAATTCATCTGCATCAAGACCTTCTGGAAGATCCCCCCATTTAGTTAGGAAGTTTCGCCAGGCTCTTCGTGCGCTCCGCTCAGTATCAAGCATTAGGCCATCCATATCAAATATCACGGCCGCGTATCGATTGTGAGAATCTAACATCTGTCGAATGATTACCTCATACTGAAGCAAACTTCTTTTGCCGGATAGAAACCGTATTAGTTGCTTCAGTTTAAGTGTTCCGCAACATTCAACTATCCGTCAATCAATATTTGTCGGGCGGAACACAAAGCGCCTTTTGCATTTTTGTCCGGTTCGTTTTCTGATTGTCACTCTTGAACCGGTAAGATTTGGCCGCTCACCTGGCCAAAACCAACCCGGTAGCCATCCCCCTGGCACCAGCCGGTCAGGGTCACCCGGTCGCCGTCGGCCAGAAAGGCCCGCACTTCGCTATCCGGTAGCTGGACCGGGCGGCTGCCCCGCCAGGCTAATTCCAACATGGAACCATAAGAATGTGGCTCTGGCCCGCTAATGGTGCCCGAGGCTAATAGATCGCCCGGTCGCATATTGCAGCCGCTAATGGTGTGGTGGGCCAATTGTTGGGCCATGTTCCAGTAAAGATAACGGAAATTAGAGCGGCTGATGACCGCCGGCCGGTCCATCTTCTCGCTTTGCAACTGAATTTCCAACTGTATATCGTATGCCCAATCGTCGCTGGAAAGTAGATAAGGCAATGGTTCCGGTGCCTGCTTTGGCCCAGAGCATCGAAAAGGGGCCAAGGCATCTAGCGTCACCACCCAGGGGGAAATCGACGTAGCCAGGTTTTTGGAGAGAAACGGTCCCAGGGGACGGTATTCCCAACGTTGAATGTCCCGGGCGCTCCAATCATTGACCAAGACCAGGCCGAAAATATGCTCGGCCGCCGCCTCTACCGGGATTGGTCGACCCAGTTCGTTGCCCGGCCCGATGAACAGCCCCATCTCTAATTCAAAATCCATCTCCCGGCTAGGCGCAAAAACCGGCCCGTCAGCGCCACTTTCGAGGATCTGGCCGTATGGCCGGAGGACAGGGGTGCCGCTCACGACAATCGAGCTGGCTCGGCCGTGATAAGCCACCGGCAGGTGAAGCCAATTGGGCAACAGAGGGTTCTCCTTCCCCCGGAACATCGCCCCAACGTTGCTAGCGTGTTCCCGGGAGGAATAAAAATCGGTGTAATCGCCGATGAGGGCCGGCAAATGCAGCCGGGTGCTCTTGGCCGGGATCAGAGCCCGCTGCCTGAGCTCGGTTTCGTCGCGCAAGGCCGGATTATCATGACGCAACAGGGCTTGGATGGTCGACCGCGCTTCGCGCCAGGCCGGCCGGCCAAGAGCCATGAAGGCATTCAACGAAGGCCGGTCGAACACGGATAGCCTCGTCAAATGCGGGCCGTCGAGATAACCGCGTTCGGATAACAAAGCCAGGTCCAGGATCATCTCGCCGATGGCCACCCCAACGCGAGGCCTGCCACCGTCCGGCCGGCTGAAGATGCCGTAGGGCAGATTCTGGATAGGAAAATGGGAGCCGCTCGGGACTTCGACAAAGGAATTCATGGCTACCAGTATATCGAATATCTAAATCCGGTGCGTGGTTTTCTTAATCAAAAGACCAAAACCACTGGTCCAGTTTTCGAAACTTGACCATTCTGGAGTAACCCGGTTTGTTGACAAATAGATGCCGTCAGGATAGAATTAATTCGATGTTTATCTAATTACTTCTACAGGAAAAGAAACAATGAACGACACGACACAATTCAATGAACTACTAGCCTTTTTTAAGGCCTTGTCCGACCCGAACCGGCTTAAAATCATCGGTCTATTGGCGCAAAAAGATTATTCCGTCGAAGAGATAGCCGCCATGCTCGATCTGCGGCCGTCGACGACCTCCCACCACCTGTCCCGGTTGACAGAGGCCGGGCTGGTCAGCGCCCGGGCGGAAAGTTATTACAATGTGTATCAATTGGAGACTAAGACCCTGGAAACGATGTCCCAGCGGTTGCTCAAGGAAGGTACACTGCCCAACGTGGCGGCCGGCGTTGATCTGAATGCCTACGACCGGCAGGTGGTGAAAAATTACGCCCTTCCCGACGGCCGCCTGAAGCAGATTCCTTCTAAGCAAAAAAAGTTCGAGGCGATTTTACGTTATGTGGCGGTCGCTTTTGAACCAGGCCGGCATTATAGCGAAAAAGAGGTCAACGAGATCTTGAGCCAATACAATGATGACACGGCTGCCCTGCGGCGCGGGCTGGTCGATTATAAAATGATGGATCGGGAAGCCGGCGGCGCGGCGTACTGGCTAACAACCTGACCTTCGTCACTGGCAGGAAGGGCGATCTGCTTTTTAAATAGTGACGAGTTCAATACAAAGCTAATTCTCTTTGTGATTACTCAGGCTGTGGCCGGTCTCAGACCGAGCCTATCGAGTGGCGCGGTGGGGACACCGGCCATAACCGCTTAAGGCTAAGTATTTACTTTTTTTATACAGTGGAGAAAATATGCTCCTACCATTCTTTAATCCCAGCGGCGTCGCCATCATCGGCGCATCCAGCGACCCTCACAAGTTGGGGCACGGCGTCGTCCGCAACTTGATCGATTACCGCTATCCCGGTCCTATCTACCCGGTCAATCCAAAGGCCGGCGAGATTCTCAGCCGTCGCTGTTACCCGTCCATAGACCAGGTCCCCGATCCCGTGGACCTGGCGGTGGTCATCGTGCCGGCCCCGGCCGTAGCCGGCGTCATCGCTCAATGCGGCCGGCGCGGCATCCGGCACGCCATCGTGGTCAGCGGCGGCTTCGGCGAAACGGGCGCTCAAGGCCGGCAGCGAGAAGAAGAACTGGTCAAAACCGCCAATCAGCACAAGATGCGGCTCATCGGCCCGAATTGCATCGGCACCATCGACACCCATACGCCCATCAATACCACCTTCGTCGTCGGCATGCCTCAGGCAGGAGATATCAGCTTCCTCTCCCAGTCGGGGGCCATGTGCGCCGTGGTCATCGACTGGGCTCGTGGGGCCGGCGTAGGCTTCTCCCGAATCGCCAGCCTGGGCAACCAAATCGACGTCAACGAAGTGGAGATGTTGACGGCCATGGCCGATGATCCCCAGACGCGGGTCATCACCGCCTACATCGAAGGCGTGGCCGACGGCCGGGCCTTCATGGCCGCGGCCGTAGAAGCCGCCCGCCGCAAACCGGTGGTCGTCCTCAAAGGCGGCCAGGGTAAGAGTGGTGCCAAAGCTGTGGCCTCGCACACCGGCGCTCTGGCCGGCAGCGCCGAAGCCTACGACGCCGCCTTCCGCCACAGCGGTATCCTCCGGGCGGACACCATGGAACAGCTGTTTGATTGGGCCCGGGTCCTGGCCTGGCAGCCGCTGCCAGAGGGCAAACGGGTGGCCGTGCTGACCAACGCCGGAGGTCCAGCCATACTGGCCGTGGATGCCCTGGAAGCGGCCGGTTTAGAGCTGTCGCCGCTCAGCCAGGATACCTGCGATTACCTGCGGGAGAGGTTGCCCGGCGCCTCCAGCATCGGCAATCCGGTCGATGTTTTAGCCGGCTCTGGACCGGGACTCTACGCCGTCGCCCTGGACGCTCTACTATCCGATCCCACGGTCGACGCCGCCCTGGTCATTCAAGCGCCTCAGGACTGGTTTTTACCCGCCAGCCTGGCCGAAGTGGTAGCCGAAGTGGCCTCCGTACACCGCAAGCCAGTCATGGCCTCCATCATGGGTCTGGCTTCTGTCGACCAGGCTTTGGCCATCTTGCACCGGCGCCGGGTGCCCAACTTCGCTTTTCCTGAAAGAGCCGCCTCCGCCCTGGCAGCCATGATCGCTCGCCGGAATTGGCTAGAAATGCCGGCTGAACAACCCGACGTCCTGAACAACATCGACATCGAAACCGCTCGTAGGGCCTTGGAACAGGCTGATTTCGCCGCGGCCCTGTCTGCCTATGGCATCTCCATGCCCCCTACCCGGCCGGCAGCCACGGCCGGGGCAGCGATCGCGGCCGCCGGCGAAATCGGCTACCCGGTCGCCTTGAAGCTCGATTCGCCGGATTTCAGCCACAAATCCGATGTGGGCGGCGTGGTACTGAACCTGGAAGATGAGTTAGCTATCCAAGCTGCCTTCGATGAAATCATCGCGGCCGCCAAAGCCGCCGAGCCGGGAGCGGCCATCCGCGGCGTCCTGGTTCAGAAGATGTTGTCTGGCGGCCAGGAGGTCATCGTCGGAACACGGCGCGATCCTCAATTTGGTCCCCTAGCTTTGGTTGGTAGCGGCGGCGTCGAAGTCGAGTTGCAGCGGGATGTGGCCACCGGCATCGCCCCTTTAACCGATACCCAGGCCAATCGCCTCTTAGATGCCACCCTGGCCGGCACCCGTCTGAAAGGTTGGCGGGGAATTCCGCCGGCCGACCGGCCGGCGGCCATCCAGGCCCTGCGCCGCCTGGCCCAAATCGCCTGCGACTTCCCCGAGATCGAAGAGTTGGAGATCAACCCCCTGTACGTGCTACCCGCAGGCCAAGGCGCTTATGCCCTGGACATACGGGGCGTGAAAAAAGAGGCCTGAATCAGGATCATACCAGTATCCCGCCGGCAATTAGCAAAAAAGCCAGGAGCTCGGCCGCCACCGAGGTCATGACCAAGCCAATACTCCAGAAAGCCAGGCTATTCCACTGCGCCGGCCGGGCCCAGGCTCCGCGCAGCATTCTGATACCCATCCAAATTGCCAGCGGAGAGACCATCAGCAAAGCGATGGCCACCTGGAACGGCAAACCCAGCAGCACCAACAGCGGCAAGGCGACGTAAGCCAATAGCAGCACCGCAAGATATAGGCTGGCCACTTTGTTTTCTCCCAGGTAATGGATCAGCGTGCGCTTGCCGGCTGCCGCATCTCCGGCAGCATCAGGGTAATTGATGACCAGCAACATGCAAAACTGGAAGCAACAAAGGGGGAAAACAGCCAGAAAGGGCAGCAATTCCAATCTGCCAGCCTGTAGATAAAAGCCAGCCAGCGGGGTAAAACCGGGGATCAGCAAGGCGCCCGTCACTTCGCCCAGTCCACGCATATTGAGTTGTAGCGGCGGCGAGCTATAGCTCCAGCCCAAAATAAGAGCCAGGATCAAAAAAGGGCCGGCTAAAGGCCCGACATCGGTGAACAGGACCAGCCCAAATGTGGTCAGCAAGGCGATGGCGCCCATGGTTATCGATGTGACCAGGGCAACCTGGGGCTGTATATGCCTCTCGACCAGTACCCGGCTTCCCCCAGACCAGTCGGTTGGCGTAGTATTGAGCTTGTCAGCTTCCAGATCGAAATATTCATTGCTGTAATGGGTCATGAGTTGGATTGAGGTCACCGCCACCTGCCCTAAGAGATAGACAGCCAAATTTAGGCGGACACCAATTGTCAAAGCCATAACCGCGCCTAAACCGTATAACAGGAAACCGCCCAGCAGAAATAGCGGCCGTCCGAGTTGGATGAAATCCAGGGCCAGGCGCAGAGAGGAACGTGAGCTACTCTTTTCCATTATCTAAATCGAACATTCCTGAAAGTAGGCCACCCCACTGGCTCTCAAATCGAGAATTGCAGGGCAGGCATCAAGCTCAACAAAATATATTCGGCATAAAACAGCGTCCACAGAAACATGTAAAAACGGGTGATGGCCGTCGGTTCATTGGGATCGACAGAGCGACTCACCCACCAGAAGAAGATGACGATGATCAGGTTGCCGAAGAGCAAGACGAATCCGTTCCATTGGGGCAGTAAAAACAGCGAAGCGATGATGGGCACCAGGTAGAAGGCGGTCAGGATCAGCCGGCCGCCTTGAAACACAGTTGCCGGGCCCAGGCGTACGGTGAAGGTGCTAATGCCATATTCCCGGTCGCCGGATAGGTCGGGGATATCTTTATAGAGGGCGATCACCAGGCCAAAGCCGAAAAAGAAGAGCGATAGGCCAAAAACCAGGGTCCAGGGGATGGCTGCGGCCGGCTGCAACTGCCGGTGAAAGTGCAAATAGAGGCCGATATTGGCGATGAAGCCGCGCACTAAAGCGATGCTGAGCGCCGCCCCCCAGGGCCGGCCCTTCAGATGAAGAGGCGGCAGCGAATAGGCCGTGCCGATGATCATGGCCAATCCAACAGTCAGCAGGAGATAAGGACCCTGGATGGCAGCCACAGTTATGGCCAGCAAGCCAACCATGATGACGATTCCGCGTCCCTGCCCCATCGAAAACTCCCCCGAAGCCAATGGCAAGGTGGGTTTATTGATGCGGTCGATGGCCACATCGGTCAGTTGGTTGAGGCCGACGATGTAGACGTTCAAAGCCAGGCAAGCGATTAGGGCGCCAACGTACACGGCCATTTGGGCCCAATCGATTTGTTGAAAACCATTGACCAGGACGAATAACCCCGTGACCTGCAGCGAGGTGGCGATGATGGTATGCGGCCGGCAAAAGCGAATGAAAGCAGAAATGGTATTCATTGCGTGTGTCCAATAAGGGATATTGTACAGCTATACGAAAATAAAGGTTTGGAAATTTTGTGTTTCGCGGCGATTGCCCAGTCTAACAGGGCAAACTACCAGCTTAAGGTTGATACCACAAAGTAAGCCAGACGCCAATGAAGGAAGGATGGCTTCACTCCACAGCCGCCGGCAGATCGGGACAGGTCGGCCGGTAGGGCTCATCACCGAAGAACTGCCCCCACTCTTCCTGGGTCAAGTTGCGATTGGCCTTCTGGCAGGCCCGTTCCTGCCAGGAGTCCGGGTCCACATCCCACAATCTAACGGTTTCATCCTGGCCTGCTGAAGCCAGGATCTGTCCTTCAGGATGAAAGGCCAGGCTGGCCACATTGCCCTCATGGCCGGCCAAAGGTGATCCCAGGGACTGGCCGCTCTCGGCATTCCACGGGCGTATGGTATCGTCGGCGCCGGCCGAGGCCAAAACAGAGCTATGGAAGGCAGGTGTGGATGTCTTAGACTTCAACTATCCGCTGGAAGAAGCTTACCGTGAAGCGTATCTAGCTGCGGTGGAGGATGCCTTGGCCCAGGAAGCCGGGCAAAAGGTCAAGGAACTGATGCTCATCGGCCATGAGGCGGGGACTGCCCGGGTAATCGAAGGCTTGATGGCAGGCGAGGTTTGGCGCTCGAGCAGCAGGGTGCCTTATCCTGATTACTTCGCCAAAGATTGGGGAAAGGCCAATTTCTTTGGTCCATTGAGCCGGTTCGTGGCCGATTTGGTGGAATCAACCTTCAGCTAAAAGGATATCTAGGACCGCGAGCATTTTGCTCGTTATTGGCGGAGGTGACCTCCAGTGTAATTTATCTGAATAGAAAATAGGTGATGATGAACGGGGTGATCAAGGTGGCAAGGCCTAATAGGGAGATAACTATGCCAGTTGCCTTCCTGCGCTTGGCTACCAAAAACAATCCCAACACAAAAAGTAAGATCCCTAAGGCAATCATGCCAATAGCAATCGGGTTCACAATTTCTTTACCTGGGATAGTTTCTGAGTGTGCAAGCGATCTTTGTCAGCTGATGATCTGGTCCTATCGGTTGATGAGACGCCGATTGGTCCGGCTTTCGACCCAGATCAATTTCCGATCAGGGCTGGTCGGCCGGCGGCCGGACGATGAGCATGGCGCAGACCGTATTGTGCAAACACTTTTCGGTCACGCTGCCGTACACCCAGCGACGTATGCCGGTCCGGCCGTGAGTGGCCATCACCAACAAATCGACCTGATTTTCCTCGACGAATTCCAAGATCGCGCGAGCGGGTGGTCCCTCGGCCACGACTATTTCGATGGGCAGCGCTCGCGAGCGATGGCTGCTGGCTATATTTTCCAGATAATGCAGGGCGCTGGTCCCCTGGGCAACTTCCCGGCTTAAACCAGGGCTGGCCATGTTCAGCATACCTTTTTCGATGCGGCCTAATTCACTTTCATCTTCTACACGAAATAACGTTGCCCGGGCGCCAAAAAGCCGTGCCAATTCCAAGCCCGGCCCCAGCGCTTCCTCAGCCAGCAACGAGCCATCCAGCGTGATGGCCACGTGAGCCGGTGTCCCTTCACAACGAATGACCAGCACCGGGCAAGGTGCGTGGCGCAGGACGCGTTCGGTGATGCTGCCCATCATCCAGCGAGTGAAGCCCGAATAACCATGGGTAGTCATGACGATGAGACCTACATCTTCGTTGGCGGCCAGATCCACGATATTTCCGGCAACGTCCCCTTCCCTCACAACCGTTTGAATGGCCTGATCTGGTCCTTGCCTGGCTTCTCTGATCCGCTCTAGATAGGCCAGGGTCTCGTCCCGACTCACTAAATCAAGACTGTCGTTGGGCAGGACCTGGCCCAATCCGGCCGTGCCTGGAACCAGAACCGTTCGATAGATAGGAACGTTGAGTAATAAAACCTCCCCACCCAATCGCCGGGCAATGGACAGGGCAGGATCCAAAGATCGTTCGGCTAACTCGGAACCATCCAATGGCACCAGAATCTTATTTAACATCGTCGCCTCCTACTGAGCCGAAGAATTGTTGATTTGTTCAAACCAGTAACTTCGGCTTACTTACACCAGGCAACTGTCTCTAATTAAATGTCCAGACCGATTGTATTATTCAAGTCTTCATGGGCATGGCCAATTCATAACCCCGGTGCAGTACTTTTAGATTGGCTTCAGCTAGGTGAGCTTTTTTGGGCGGCAGGTGATCCATTATTGCCTGTTGGAGCACCTCTAGCTCTAACACTGGCCGGCGACACAACATGGCGCCCAATGCCGCCATGTTTAGCATCTTTACCGTGCCGAATTCCTCGGCGATGCTATTCGCCGGTACGTAAACCGCCTCAATGTCAGCCCGCTTGCACTGGGAGGAAACGATTGAGCTGTTGACGACTAGCAATCCGTTAGACTTGACCAGGGCTTCATATTTGTCAAACGATGGTTGGTTGAGCACGATTGCCACGTCGGGCCGGATTACCAGAGGGGCACCAATGGGATCGGGGCTAATGATGACGGTGCAGTTGGCCGTACCGCCCCGCATCTCCGGTCCATAGGAAGGGATCCAGGTGACGTGCCGGCCGGCATCCATGCCGGCGTAGGCCAGCAATTGCCCGGCAAAGAGCACGCCTTGACCGCCAAATCCGGCGATAATGATCGAGGTCTCGATAGTGATCGAACTCTCCATGGCTAAATATCCTTTCGAGAATAATGTATATCACGGCTTAAAATCGATGCTGAAAAAACCGTGACAATTTCAAGTTGTCATTTTTTACCGCGTCTGGTCCGAGCTTTTAGCTCCTCGGCCACCTTATAGTCGCCCAGTGGGAAATGAGCCACCATTTCACTTTCCACCCAGGACAGGGCCTCGGCCGGTGTCATGCCCCAATTAGTCGGGCAAGAAGACAACAACTCGACCATGGAATAACCAAGCCTATATTTCTGGGCTTCGAAGGCCAGGCGAATGGCTTTTTTGGCCTGAATGATGTGCCGGGCATCGTGCAAACTTCGCCGGACGGCATAAGCGGTACCCGGCAGGACAGCTATCAACTCAGCCATATGCATTGGGTAGCCGGCTAATTTGGCGTCCCGGCCAAAAGGTGAAGATGTCGTCTTTTGGCCCAGCAAGCTGGTGGGCGCCATCTGTCCACCGGTCATACCATAGATGGCGTTATTGATGAAAATGGTGGTGATATTTTCACCTCGTCCCGCAGCATGAATGGTTTCGGCTATGCCAATCGAGGCCAAGTCGCCATCCCCTTGATAAGTGAAGACGAACTTGTCAGGATGGACCCGCTTGATTCCCGTGGCCATAGCCGGCGCCCGGCCGTGGGCGGCTTCACACGAATCCACGTCGATGTAATTGTAAGAAAAGACCGAGCAGCCAACCGAAGCCACCAGGATGGTGCGTTCTTGGATGGCTAACTCGTCGATCACCTCGGCAATGATACGGTGGGCCGTACCATGAGTACAGCCGGGGCAATAGTGTGTATGGACATCTACAAGAGATTCCGGCCGTTGGTAGACCAGCTCCTCACTTTCAGCGATTGCGGTGACCATTACCACTCTCCTGCCATAGTTGTACCGTTGGCTCTTTTTTTGAAGCTAACAAAGTTCTGGCTAGAATTTCAATTTCGTCAGGCATGGGCACCATGCCGCCCATGCGTCCTAGAAACTCGATTTTCACCCGGGCGTCAGCCTGGGGACCCACTTGAGTGCCCACGGCCGCACGGACATCGTGCAGCATCTGCCCGGCGTTCATCTCCACCACGAGCAGCGAACGGACGAGAGGTCGATCGTTGGTCGTCTGGGCCACCAGCTCGGCCAGTTGTCGTTCAGGAAAGGGCCACAAGGTGATCGGCCGGAATAAACCAACCGGAAGTCCTTCGTCCCGCAAGCGTTTGACCGCCGAATGGGCGACCCGGGCGGCCGTGCCAAATGCCACGATCATCAATTGAGCATCATCTCCGAACGATGTCTCGTAACGGACCTCACTGGCCTCGATCAGGGCCAATTTTTCTTGAAGCCGTCGATTAAAATCCTCCAAGCTTTCAGCATTCATGCGAATAGAGGTGTTGATATTTCTGGCACGGCCGGCCGCTCCAGTCAGGGCCCAAGCTGGGGCTTTCTTTCGCAGCGGTTTCATGGGCGGCAATTCGGCCGGTTCCATCATCTGCCCAATGGCGCCATCGGCGACGACAAGAACCAGTGTTCTGTATTTATCGGCCAAATCAAAAGCCAGGACCGTGAGGTCGATGGCTTCTTGAATGGTGGATGGCGCTAGGACAATGGGATGAAAATCGCCGTGGCCGGCCGATTTCGTCACCTGGTTGTAATCGCCCTGACTGGGCTGGATATTTCCCAGGCCAGGACCACCACGCATGACGTCGACGATGACAACCGGCACTTCAGATCCGGCTATATAACTAAAACCCTCTTGCATCAAGCTAATACCGGGGCTACTGGAAGAGGTCATGCTACGGACGCCAGCCGCAGCCGCGCCGTATACCATGTTGATGGCCGCTACCTCGCTTTCGGCCTGCAAAAATACGCGGTCCAATTCGATCATGCGTTTGGACATTTGCTCTAACAATTCGGTTTGCGGCGTTATGGGATAACCAAAATAGGCTTCGCAGCCAGCCCTAATCGCTGCCTCGGCAATCGCCACATTTCCTTTAAGCAATTGCTTGGGCATGGCCCCTCGCCTCCCTCGTCCTGGATGGGACATCGCGATAGACGGTGATGCAACCATCAGGACATACAACAGCGCAGAGCGCGCAACCAGTACAGTCGTGTTCAGGGTCAAGAAGAATGATCGGCCGGTATCCTTTACTATTGAAGATATCGGCTAGTTTGATGACGTCTTTCGGACAGGCATCGCGACATAATTCGCAGCCCTTACACCGTTCGACGTCAATGACTATTCGACCTCGAGCCATTTATTTCCTCCGAAATAGAATACGTATGAGTAGATATTGTCAGCACATGCTAATTTGCCAGACAAGTATGAGGATATTGAGCCCCCTGTTTCCCCTATTCAACCTGCAGTTGACGGTGATCGGCCGCGAGGATTGTTAAGGTGCGAACCGTCAACCGCCGTATTAGTGAAAACTTGGCTAAACTGCTACCCTCAGTATGTCAAAAATCGGCAAGATTTCGTAGTGACAAAGAGCAGAGAAACCAATGATGAATGTCATAACCGGACGCCTGAAACCGGTTCCAAGCATAGATTTTAGGTGAAACGCAGATAATCAGACCATTAATTGTTCAAAAGATGGCCCCTGTTTCACTCAAGATTGGCCAGCTTAAGGAGGAATCTGGATGGAGGTTACTTTGACCGGCCCCAAATCTCGATCTCGGCTATACAAGAATCATCATATTTAAAGCCAGGGTAAGTATCCTCAATCTGAATCCGCACGAAAGTCGTTTCATTATCCCGGCCGAGGGGTCGTTCCAGGTCAAGGTTTTGATAACCGCGTTCATCTTCCAATTCCCAGCTCACTTCGCCATTGGAAAAGAGCAACCTGGCTATTCTTAGACGATTGTTGTCTTGATAGATGTCATCATTGTAGTCATAGCCATTGGCCAGGCGGATCTGGCTGAGCTGCACCGGGTCTGGGAATTCCAGCAAAAGCCATTGGCCGGTGCCGGTACGCGCCGCCCCCTCACACCAAGGGGATTCGAGACGGCCGTCGATAGCCGCCTGGGCCCGGTAGTTGCCCAACCTGTCGGCCGGTAATTCGGACGAAGCGCTGGCGGAAGCAAACGGCGATAGATTCTGCAGCGCGCTCTCGGCTTCCGAATCCTGTTCCAGACGTGAGACCTCGATGAAACCCGGCATTTCCGCCAGATCACCCCAAAGCTTTATCTGGATACCACGCCAGGCTACCTCCTCAAGCGTCTGCTCGAGGGCCTTGTTTACATCGGTGATGAAAAATGATTGGCCATCTTGCCGGTCAAAGGCATATGGGCTCTGTGATCCAGGAGGCAACCGGCCGATGGTACCCAACCAGGCCTCGGCCGGGCCGCCCTCTGCCGACGACTCCGGAGCTATCGTGATGCCCTGCAAGAATTGGTCATATAGGCTCCAATCCTGGTAACCGGCCGTATGCAGGATGAGGATTCGAAACAGTTGTTCGCCATTAATCAGGTAATATTCGTCAAAACCATAAGACTGAGCCGTCGGTTCGACGATGAGATGTATGGCTGGTTGACCGCCAATCTCGGTCGTTTGGCCGATAGCATCATACGGTATGCCGCGATCTAGCACCCATTGGGATACCTCGCTGCCGGCCGGCGGCCGATAGAAGTCGCCGTTGTAGTGGCTGATCGAAAAGGACGGCCAAGGCTGGCCATCTACTTGTGGCCCGTCAAAAGAGACCTTGAAACCATCCACTGCCTCCGTGACCGTGACAACGGGTGGGGTAAATAAACTGTAGCCATACTCCGGATTTTCGTAGCTTTGCCAGCCCGAATAATCATATTCGTTGGCCCGACTGCCAGGGGCGCCATCGGCTAAAATCAACAATGATTGGATGAGCGCATCGAGCTGGGCCAGGTCGGGCGTAAACGAGCCATCTTCCTGTTCTTCAAGCAGGCGAATCATACCGGCCGCATAATCGTCGTAGTTGTCCACAAAGGCCTGGGCATCGGCGACACTGGGGAAATTTTCATTGGATGGCAGCAGCGAATGGTTGGTAGGCAGAATTGCCGCCACGTAATAATCACCGTCATCGGTTATACCTTGGAAAGAGTAAAACAGTTCCCGATTGTTGATGAGCTTGTAAGATTGGCCAAATTGAGTCAGGTAGCGCACACCCCGGCCGTTCTGGAAATCCAGGTAGCGTAGCTGGCCACGCCACATTTCCCCGCCAGAAGACAAGGGCAAAGCCGGAATGTGGCCCTCTGGCTCGGCCGGCCTGTCGATCAATAATTGTTCCAGCCGGGTAATGATTTCGGCCGCCACCTGATTCCCGGCCCGGAAAGCCTCCAGCGGATAAACATAGATCTGGGGCCGGTGAAAGGTTTGATCCAAAACATAACCTTCAAAATCCACTTGCCCATGTTGGGGAATGATGGCGCCATCGATGATTAGAAATGGCTCTTCAGGGATGAGGGAAACAATGGCGTTTTCGGCCAGGCTCTCGCCGTAATCGAAAGTCACGCCCCGGTAGGCTTGTATCGCAGCATCGAAATCTTGAGCCACGGCTGTAGGCGTTTCGGCCGCCGCCCCTGTTGCGGTGGGCGATGCAAGGGGCGTGACGGACGGCGTAGGCAGTAGCGCCTGCTCCTCGGCCGCAGCGTCATTTTCTGGGACGGCCGGATCTGTAGATACCCGGATCGGGGCGACGGCCGCTGTTGTTTCTCGACTGTTGATAAAAGAAGGCGTGATCGCCCTTTTTGTCACCGGTTCAATCTCGGGGAAACAACCGGTAACGCCTACTACCACAAACAGCAACAACAAAAGTAGTGTAGGCTGATAGCCTGCACAAAGGAGAAAACAACGGAAAACATCTTCTCGTTTCACCTTCCAATACCTCAGGAAATGTCCTGAATCGCTTCCTGTAGCAAATCTTCCAGCCAGATATCCTCAATCAAGATTCGTTCCTTCCAATCAGGCGACAGGCGATCCAGCACTTTGGCCTCGGCCATGCCAGTATAATAAAAACGGGTGTCCCCTTCCCGCCCTGCCTGCCGCTTCATTTGGTTAACCTCTTGCGACCAACGGCTATCGAAGGTAGCGTAATCCTTAAAATCAGGGTCTTCCGCCATCGACAGAAGAGGCTCGAAGCCACTGGTTTCGGCCGCCAGCCGCCACGACTCCAGTTCCACGTATTTGGCCAATCCCTCTAACCACTCCAGGCGGCGTTCGTAAGCCACTAATTCTGGCGATAAGGAATTCTCCTGCCGCCGGGCCTCGCGCTGGTCCAGGAATTGGGCCACCAGGGTGGCCGCCTGGCTAACGGTGCTGGCTTCAAGTGCTTGTTCGAGCCAATTGATCTCTATTTTCCATTCTTCACGCATGGCTTCATCGGCCGCCCAATAAAGGTTGCCATCAGGGTAGGCCCTTTCCGCATCTTCAAAGCGCGCTGGGGCACCTTCGGCCTGGTAGACATGGAACGCCTCGTGGAGAACGGCGC
>JAHEJP010000377.1 GCA_024638855.1 Chloroflexota bacterium | reverse complement strand
GCTTTCGAGCGGGCGGCCGAAGATGTAGCTAGCCAAGACATCGAACTCTTCCTCCTGGCCGCTGTTTCGGGCCATTTCCAGCAACCTGTTGAGCGGCACTCGCGAGCCTCGTATTTGATTGCCCAACAGGGCCAAGGCGTAATTCCAGCGGGACAAAAGATTTCCGGTCCAGCTTCGCGAATCATCAGGGTAGCCATCGGGCGAGGCCCATTGAAAAAGAGGTTGGCCCATTATTTCAAGCCAGCGCAACAAAACCCGGTAATTGCTTACATCGCTGCTCAAGGCTCTCAGAGCTGAGATGGCATATGCATAAGGGCGCTTCAATTTGGGTGGAGCTGTGGAGAATTCTTCACTCAGAAAAATCTGTCGTAGCATAGATCGGATGTCACCGCCATCATCTAAATAAGTTTGCGTAACCTGTTGTACCAAATCTTCGGGCGGATCATCGGCTACGAAACGACGAACGAGTTTTCTGGCTATATGATTTGCCGTCGCCTGATGAGATGATAAGTGGTCTAGAATACGCTTCATATCCATTTCACCCTGACCTGCAGGCAAAATCATCCCCAGGATTTCTTTGCCATCGTCGTCGTGCAGAGCGGGGAAGAACCGAATCTCCCCTTGGCGAGGTCCCCTGCGTTGGATTCCCCAACCCGTCAATGCACGGGCTAGTTCTTGCACGTCTGCTTGGGCATAATTGGCATCCACGCCTAAAGTGTGCAACTCCAATAATTCACGCGCATGATTTTCGTTGGGAGCCCCCTTTTCATTGCGAATGTTATCCAGGTAAACGAGCATTGCCGGACTTTGGCTTGATGCCGTTAACAATTCAGGAAACCGGCCCAAAGCATGCGGCCGGATAACATCGCGATCATCGATAAGCTTAAGAGGTGGCATCAATCGATTCTTGCGAATATAGATGTTGAAATGGTCCGACCAAAATTCCACCATCGCTTCGTAGAGCTGCCGTTTGGAATAGATAGATCGACCTAAAGTGCTAATGGCCAAATCCTGAGCCACATCTTTAACATC
The DNA here is from genome assembly GCA_024638855.1 of Chloroflexota bacterium. Classification (GTDB taxonomy): domain Bacteria; phylum Chloroflexota; class Anaerolineae; order Promineifilales; family Promineifilaceae; genus UBA11865. The sequence continues at coordinate 3,924 of JAHEJP010000377.1, read as the reverse complement.
CTGGCTCAGGATATAACTAGAATCCATGTGGTAATAACTCAGGTTGTGGACCAGAAAATCGGCCGCGGGATCGTTTATAGAATCCGGATTAAGCTGTTGCTCAAGAAATGATTCGAAGCCAATATCCATTGCTCGGGCCAAGTCTCCCGGCCGGGGTCCATAACCGGCCCGGTTCATCAATCGCCTGATCAGACCCTCTTCTGTCAAAGGCAGTCTTTCGTCGGGTTGATTCCGCCCAACCCTCGCAGATGTGTCTAACCCGGGTGCGGACAGCGTATCCGGCAGTTCCATTTGAGCTAAGCCGCGGCTTGCCAGGCCGCAAGAGGTGGCTGACAGAGCCACGGTCGATAGAGTACCAATTGTTAGGAAATCTCGGCGGGATAGTGACATCGAAACTATTCTCACTTCAAAGATTATTGGCAAGCAAAAGCCCGTTATCCCTGTTGCTCGGTCATCGCCGGCCGCTGGTTAAGCTGCACCGGCGGCGGCTGAGTCTGGGGCCTGGGCATCCAGCCCAAAAGACCAAACAGGGCTGCACCCATGACCGTGACCCCAACCAAGGGAATGAATAAAAACCAGCCGACTATTGGCACTAGGCAAGCTAACTCGAATACGATGGCACCCCGTACCAGGTCTCGAATCTCCGAACCTGAGTCTGATAGTGGCTCTAATCGCTTGCCGGTGAACCGTGCCATGCCGGCCGCGCCTAGGGTACCGAGGCCCATGCCAACCACGGCCGCCAGAAATGCTGTTGCTTGAACCAGTCCAAAATTGATCTGGCTCGTGATTAGGATCCATAACAGGAAAGCGAAAGCTACAGGAACACCTAGGACAAAAGATTTTCCCGGCGATATTTCAAGACGGGTAGCTATATCAGTTGTCACTCGGGGAGATAATAAATTGAGCGCTACTAATAGAGCAGGTAAGGTGATTAAGATACCTAAAAGCGAAAAAACGACAATATAAACATCAGCCATCCTGACCATCTCCTTCTCCATTTGCCGGAGTCGCATCCAAAGACGTTTAAACTGCGTATGTAAAAGTAACCGTGCTGGATTGTCTAGTCTTGATAACCATGGGTGGGACGCCAGTTGCTAATCGGCAAGCGGCCCCGCTACTACCCATGTTCTATTGGATAATACCGGTCAAAGCGCAGAATGTTGCAAGTAGATTGTAAAGAATTTGTAAAAGGGGACCTGATTCAGATAGCGCAAGGGTTGGTTTACCAGAATAGGAAGGAATAGGAAGAACCAGGTGTTGTGATTGTTCCCAAGGATGGCTCAGACCCATCGTCAATGGCAATATCGCTTTTTGGGCCCATCAACAAGATCCATATGATATTGGACATCTGACTAATGGCATCCCGTCGGGTGCATGTTATTATAAAAGTAGCCGGAACCTGAAATGCGTTCTCAGTTTATTTTATAATTACCGTTTTTGTTTTGACATAACGCAGTTAACCACGTATGCCTGGCCGAGTTTTTATCTTTGAGAATGACGAAGATAATGCCTTCAATCTAGGGCAAGCTCTTGAGCGCGCTGGGTGGAAAACCATTGTCGTCGCCTCAGCAATGCGGGAAGCTTGCATGATTTTAGCAAGCCAGGCCTTCGATCTGGGCATCGTCCAAGCCGAGAGGTCAGACCATAACCTGCTTGTATTTATGGCGCTCCAACCCCATTTGCCTTTTTTATTAACGGCTGCCTCGGCCGATACCATCGTCCCTGCCTTTTCCAAGCAGCGATCCCTGGGCGTATTGGACTTCGGACAGTTGGCTGTTCAGTTACCCTTCTATCTCGATCAGCTTGAGCAACCTGTTGGAGATCTACCAGCTACATTTGGCCAAAAAACCAGCGATATCTTAGTTGACGACGAGCTTATAGGAGCAGCCTGCCAGGCCATTAATCTAGAAACTGATTATTTGGCCTTCTTTTCGACGGAAGGCGAGATCCGGTTGGCTTCTGCTGCTCATGGCGAGAACGATCGCGCTATCTTGCAGGCCATCGAATTGATAAGCTCCGAAGCATCAAAAACAAACCGCATCCAATATATCTTTTCCAAAGATAGGTGTGAATCGTCGCTTATTTACACACGGCCGTTTGATAAAGGATACTTGACTCTAGTGGCCCCGGCAGACTTTTCTGTGAGCCTTATTCGGCAAAGAACCGATTCATTAGCGACTCAACTTAACCGGCAAATCGCTGATACATTGTCTTCAGATAAAGAGCAACAAATCCGGCTCCCTTCACGGCTTCCAGCGACAGATGGTCATCACCCCGTCGATTATCTGGCAGGTGTTACAACCGCAGGTGAACTCGATGAGCCCCAGCCTTTGTGGATGTCGTCCGTCTCGGCCGTGACCCATAAGGTGCCTTGGGAAGCCTTCGCCAATGTTCTGGCCTTCGTCGTCCCTAGATTATTGTTCGCTGCCCTGGTGCTATTAGCCATCATATTCCTCACCTTCTTGGGTTTGGATATGGCAAATGGCACTGACCTAATGCCGGCTGTGAGGAACGCTGTACCAGAGACCGTCGCCTATATTCAAAGCCTACTTCAAGGCGATCTGGGCATGACATCCACGCCCGCCGGCAACCTTCGATCGGTGCCGGTGACAGAAGTGCTTACCCTGTGGTTGCCGAGAAGCTTGGGCTTATTGGCAATTGCCATGCTATTCGCTTCGATAGTTGGGATCATATTGGGAGTCATGGCCGCCAGGCGTGGTTCAGAGAAATCGCTGGGCATTATCATTACCACTATCATTGGCGTCTCTGTTCCCAGTTTCTTCGCCGCATTTTTGCTCCAGTGGGCAGTCACCAGTATTACCCGATTTTCCGGTCGAACATTGCTGCCGGTTGGTGGCTTCGGCTGGGATTCGCACTTGATTTTGCCCGCACTAGTGCTGGCTGCCCGGCCGCTGGCCCAGATAACCAGAATCACCTTCACATCGGTTGACCAAGTGCTCCACCAAGATTATGTGCGCACGGCTCAAAGCAAAGGATTGCGCCGTCGCCAAGTCATGCAAAACCATATTATGCGTAATGCAGCTATTCCCATCCTCACCACGGTCGGCCTCTCTCTCCGCTTTGCGCTTACGGCCTTGCCAATAGTCGAATTTTATTTTGGCTGGCTTGGTGCGGGATTCCTACTTCTCAAAGGAATTGCCAAGCAGGATGTGACTCTTACAATTGCGCTTGTCCTCTGCTTCGGAATCCTTTTCATTGGTGTCAATTTCATCTTGGATGTGAGTTATCGACTAATCGATCCCAGACTAAGTGAAAGACCATCTTTCATCTCCTCAAAAGAGAAACATCGACCGGGACAGAGTATCCTTCACTTTGGCCGCGAACTAAAGGATCTTTTACAGGACAACGCCATTACTAACTGGTTCAAACAGCGTCCCCAGTCCCCAGGAACCAGCGCTTTTCACAGCGCACTAAAAAGAAGTGAGACTCAACTCGACGAACAAGAATCCTTCGAACCGATCATTGGCGCGCGTTCTCCTTGGCGAGCGGCGCTGCGGAATCCCCCCCTGATTATCGGTGGCATTCTGGTGATCGTCTTGATTATTGCCGTTTTGGCAGGCCCATTCTTGTCCCCAAAAAGCCCTTATACGACCCAGGGATTGGTAAAAATCAATGGTCAACTTACCCCCCCACCTTTTGCGCCAGGTGAAACTCACCTATGGGGAACCGACGCCTTGGGTCGGGATATCCTGAGCTTGATACTCGTCGGCGCCAAACAGACCTTGGTGCTGGCCGTTTTAGCCGTCGTTGCCCGCATGAGCGTTGGTATTCTGTCAGGAGCCCTCGCCGGATGGACCAACGGCAGCCGTCTAGACCGTTTCATTGTCGGCACGGCTGAGATCATCGCCGCCTATCCGACTCTTTTACTGGCTATGATCATCATTCTGGCCATTGGCATACGTG
>JAHEJP010000376.1 GCA_024638855.1 Chloroflexota bacterium | reverse complement strand
GCGAACAAAGCGAAATCGCCATCTTGCGCAGCCGTGGCGCGACGCGAGGCCAGATCCTTTTTATTTACCTATTAGAAGGGCTCTTGATCGGCGCGCTGGGCCTTTTTGGCGGCTTGCTGTTAGGAAGCTGGCTGGCCCGGCTCATGGGCCAGACCCGGTCATTCCTGGATGTATCGCTTTTCGCCGGGCAGGCCGAACCGTTGGTTACCGTGTTTTCGTCCACCGCCATCCAATATGCTTTACTGGCCATTGTCCTGGTTGTGTTGGCTTTACTATTGCCGGCCTTTTTCGCCTCGCACCATACCATCATCACTTTGCGTTGGGAGCAAGCCCGGTCGCTCATCCGGCCGTTGTGGAAACGTTATTATTTAGACGCCTTTTTGTTGATCCCACCTCTTTACGGGCTCTACCAGTTGAATAAACAGGGGGCTGTGGCCTTACTGGGTTCGGGCGAAGATCCCTTCTCCAACCCCTTATTATTCCTGGTGCCCATTCTCTTTTGTTTCGGCCTGGGCCTGCTATTCATGCGACTGTTCCCGGTCGTCATGGGTATCCTGGCCTGGGTGGCGGAGCGTTTACCTGCCACAACACTGCTGTTGACTTTTCGCCAATTAGCCCGTTCGGCCACGTTGTATACAGGGCCGCTGTTGCTCTTGTGTCTCACCGTCAGTCTGGCTTTTTTCTCGGCTTCTATGGCTGTCACCCTGGATAGCCATCTGCACGACCGGGTTTATTATGAGATCGGGGCCGATCTAGCGCTGGTCGAGTTGGGCGAAAATACCGAGGAAACGGACCAACAGGGATTGCCAGGCCAGAATCAAATTCAGACGGCCGCGCCTTCAGACGATGCTGAAGAGCCGCGTTGGCTCTTTTTACCGGTTTCGGAACACCAACAACTGCCCGGCGTCGAAGCCGCCGCGCGTGTGGGGAACTACAGCGCTACGGCCAATATCGGCGGCCGACAGCAGGCGGGCCAACTATTGGGCATCGATCGCTTCGACTTTCCCAGCGTGGCTTATTTTCGGCCCGATTTCGCTCAAAATGAATCGTTGGGCGGCGTGATGAATCGCCTGGCGGTCGATCGGGCTAATATCGTGGTGAGCCGCGATTTTTTGAGCCGCAACAACCTGACCATTGGCGACCCACTGCGTTTGATCGTCGTGGCAGCCGGCGATTCGGCCGAGATCGACTTCATCGTTGCCGGATCGCTGGATCTATTTCCCACCCAATACCCGCAGGACGGCCCATTTTTTGTGGCCAACTTGGATTATATCCACGAAGGGCTGGGCGGAAGCTACCCGTACAACGTCTGGTTATCCACTTCTGATGCGGCCGACGGTCAAGTCATCGTCGACGGCGCCCGCCAACTTGGTTTCGCCGTGGTGACCAGCCAGGATTCCCGGCTGGTCATCCAGAGCGAGCAAAATCGCCCGGAGAGGCAGGGTTTATTCGGCTTGCTATCGGTTGGTTTCCTGGCCGCGGCGGCCTTGACGGTCTTGGGTTTCCTGGTTTACGCTGTCGTCTCCTTCCAGCGCCGCTTCATCGAGTTGGGCATGTTGCGAGCCATTGGCTTATCGGTCGGACAAATGGCGATATACCTGGCCGGAGAACAGGCCCTGCTCATCCTGACTGGCGTTGGCCTGGGGACGGCCTTAGGCTTGTTAGCCAGCAGGATTTTCATCCCTTTTTTCCAGATAGGCAGCGATAAGAGCGCCCTGATCCCGTCCTTTATCGTCGAGATTGCCTGGCAACAACTGGCTACGATTTACGCCATTTTCGGCATCATGTTCATTTTAGCCGTTGCTGTTCTTTTCATGCTGTTAATCCGCATGAAGATATTTGAAGCCGTTAAAATGGGAGAAGCTATCTGATGGAAGCGCGACGAACGAGGCTCAGAAGGGTATTGTCATGAAACAAAGCTGGAAAATTAATAGCGGCCGGGTTTTGTACGTTAGCTTGTTGGGCCTAAGCTTGATTTTTTTGGTCGCTTGTGGTTTGAGCGGCCAGGGAGCAGCCTCAGCCCAGGGGACGCCGACGCCACTACCCACGCCGGTGGTACCTGATAAACCGGTCTATGTCGTCGAACAAGGGACGGTGGTTAAAACGCTGGAATTTACCGGCCGGGTCTCGCCGGTCTTGGAGCAGGAACTCTTTTTCAAGACTGACGGCTTCGTGGGCGATGTTTACTTTGCCCGGGGTGACCAGTTAGGGTCTGGTGATTTGCTGGCCGAGTTGGAGATCGGCGATCTACAAAACAGGTTGGCCCAGCAACAGCTTGCCCTGGAGACGGCCGAGCTCAGCCTGTCAAAGGCAAAACAAACCATCGCCGACCAACAATTGGAAGCGGAGATCAACTTGGAAAAACTGCAGTTGCAATTGGAACAGGATCAGGCCGAGCCGGACATAGCCCGGGTGACCTCGGCCCAGGTTAATCTGCAGGCGGCCGAACGCGAGCTGGCCGACGCCCAGAAAGCATACGATATCGCCTGGGAACCGGCGCGCGATTGGGAACTCCAGATACGGGACCCCTCTTGTTTGCCGGGCCAGGGTGGGCCGGTGCCTTGCAGTGGCGTGCCGATGAAGGACCGCCTGGAAAATGAGCGCGCGGCCACGGAAATCCGCTTGGCCAGGGCTCAAGATTCGCTGCAGATCGCCCGGGCGGAATATAGTGACACTTTCGCCTCGCGAGATGCCGGCGATATCACCGGCCAAATTGTGGAAAAAGATATCGAATTGGCCGAACACAGGATCGACCAATTAAAACGAGGGGTAGACCCCTTGTTGGCCTTGGATGTTGAACGGGCTCAATTGGAGATAGCCGATACCCAGCGGCGCATTGACGAGGCCCGCCTAGTGGCCCCCTTTGACGGCCAATTGCTCTCTGTCAGCGTCCATCCTGGCGATGGGGCTACGGCTTTCAAGACCGTGGCTGTCTTGGCCGACCCAGATGAACTGGAGATAACGGCCGAATTAGGCAGCGAAGAATTAGGCGAGATGAGCGTCGGCCAACAAGCGATCATTCGTTTGCGGAACCGGCCGGAAGAAGATTTAGTCGGTGAGGTTCGCTCGCTGCCTTATCCCTTTGGCGGCGGGACGGTGGAAACCAGCGATGAGGACACGGCCGTTCGCGTCGCCTTTGCCGACCGGTCGGTCGATCTGGAACTTGGCGAACTGGCCACGGTCATCATCATCCTCGAGGAAAAAGAAGGCGTTCTCTGGTTACCGCCGGCGGCCATTCGCACCTTCCAAGGACGCAACTTCGTCGTTGTCCAGGAAGATGATGGCAGCCAGCGACGGGCAGATGTTCGCCTGGGCATCGAGAGCGATGACCGTGTTGAAATTTTGGAAGGCCTGGCAGAAGGACAGATCGTCATCGGCGAATAAAACTTATGAATCAGGCGCTGTTGGCCAGCCGATAAGAATCGAATATGGAACCGATTATTAATTGCGAAAACCTGGTCAAGATCTACAAGGTTGACGATTTAGAGGTGGTGGCCTTGCAAGGACTCGACCTGGCGGTGCGGCCTGGCGAGTTGTTGGCCATCGTCGGCGCCTCTGGCTCCGGTAAAAGCACCTTGCTCAATATCCTGGGTGGTTTGGACCGGCCGTCGGCCGGCCGGGTCTCGATTAACGGCCGGGATCTGCTCAAACTTTCCAACCGGGATCTGGATAACTATCGTCGCGCCGAGGTCGGATTCGTGTGGCAGCAAACCGGCCGTAACCTGATTCCGTACCTGACGGCCCGGGAAAATATCGAGCTGCCGATGACGGTGGCGGGCTCTGGTTTCCGGGAGAAACGAGCTTGGTCGCAAGAATTGTTGGAAATCGTCGGTTTATGGGAGCATCGCCACCACCGCCTGGCCCAACTATCCGGAGGCCAGCAACAACGGGTGGCCATTGCCCTGGCTCTGGCTAATAAGCCTAATTTGCTCTTGGGTGATGAGCCGACGGGTGAAGTGGATACGGTCACGGCCCAGGAGATCCTGGCCCTGTTCGGGAAAATGAATACTCAATATGGCCTGACGACCATCATCGTCACTCACGATCCACAAATAGCTCGGGTCGCCGACCGGGTGGTGACGATTCGCGACGGCCGGACCAGCAGCGAAGCCGTACGCCGAGTGGCCGATGTGGAAGCGGCGCTGCTACAAAGCGCGACCGGCGCGGTGTCAGAAGATGGAGCTGGCGCTGAGACGCAGATTTTAGAAGAATATATTGTTGTCGACGTAGCCGGTCGTTTGCAAATTCCACCCCTCATGCGCCAGGAGGCAACCATCGGCGGCCGGGTAACGCTGGAATCTACCGAAGAGGGCATTCTTATCCGGCCTGTTGTAAATGACGGGCAAGCGCCGGCTGAGAGCGGTCGCTCGACCCAGGATGAGGTAATTGATTTTCGGCCAAAAGGGCTACGGCGTTGGTTTAGGTCTTGGAATCGGAAAAGCAAGGATTGATATGGGCAACGGTTCCCGAATTAAGGCAAAGATAGATGGCAGAGCCGTTGCATGTAGTAGAGAGGTAATAGAGATGTTTAAAAATGTGGTTTGGTTACTGTTGTTAGTGACATTGGTCATGGTTGCTTGTGGTGGCGACGGCGAAGAAGAAGTTGCCGACACACCCGTACCAGAACCGGCCGCCACCGAAGCTGTAGCCGAGGCCCCGGCTGGAGCTGAGGCCCCGGCTGGAGCTGAGAGCCCAGCTGGAGCTGAGAGCCCGGTTGCGACAGAAGATGATGTTGAGCCGGTGATCGTTCGTTTCATCGTTTATGATTTTGAGCAGCCGCTTTACAACGACTTGATCGATGCCTTCGAAGAAGAGAATTCGGACCTGGATATACAGCTAGTTTCGGTTGAGGAAACCTTGGAGTTGTCCGGGCTTGGGGCTGAACCGCCGGATGATGCCGTCCGCAGACTGGTATCGGCCGCCGACGTGTCCAGCCACTTTTATTCGCGAGAGGCATTGGAAGATGGCC
>JAHEJP010000375.1 GCA_024638855.1 Chloroflexota bacterium | reverse complement strand
TGGCCTTACGCTAAGGGCTGGCTGGGTTTGCTTGACGCATAAGCCGCCCTCAGACCCACTGGTCTGAGGGCGGTTCTCTTGTTAGCGTACATGTTGGAGTAGAAGTTATGGCAAATTTGACCCCTCGCGCAGAAGATTTTAACGATTGGTACAACACCCTTGTCGTGAAAGCCGATCTGGCCGACTATGGCCCGGTCCGGGGCACTATGATCGTCAAACCCTACGGCTGGACCTTGTGGGAAAACATCCAGTCAGCCCTCGATCGTCGCTTCAAGGCCACGGGCCATCTCAACGCTGGCTTCCCGATGTTCATACCAGAAAGTTTCATGAAACGAGAAGCCAAACACGTCGAGGGTTTTTCGCCAGAATTGGCCGTGGTCACTCACGCCGGGGGCGAAGAATTGGATGAACCACTCATCGTCCGACCGACTTCTGAGACTATCATCGGATACGCTTATTCAAAATGGGTGCAAAGCTACCGAGATCTGCCCATCCTGATCAATTTGTGGAATAGTGTTGTGCGCTGGGAACTGCGCACCAAGCTTTTTTTGCGAACGACGGAGTTTTACTGGCAGGAAGGGCATACGGCTCACGCTACGGCCGAAGAGGCTGATTTCGAGACAAAACAGATGCTCGATATTTACGCAGACTTGGCCACTAACGATGCTGCCATACCGGTCATTCCAGGCGAAAAGTCAGAACTAGAACGTTTTGCCGGCGCAAACCAGACATATTCTATCGAGGCCATGATGGGTGATCGTCGGGCGCTACAAGCGGGCACCTCACACAATTTGGGCCAAAATTTCGCCAAGGCTTTTGATATCAAATATCTCGATAGGAACAATGAACAGCAATATTGTTGGACAACTTCTTGGGGTTTAAGCACCCGATTCATTGGGGCCATTATCATGGTCCATGGCGATGACCAGGGCCTGGTTCTACCTCCACGATTAGCGCCCCACCAGACGGTCATCGTACCCATATTCAAAGATGATGAGGAAAAGTCAACCGTCATGCCCGTTGCCAGACGATTGGGCAAAGAGCTATCCGGAGTTGGAATAAGAGTGAAGATTGATGGAAGGGAGCATTTGAGGCCTGGCTTCAAGTTCAATGATTGGGAGTTACGCGGTGTGCCTTCGCGAATAGAGGTTGGTCCTCGCGATGTGGCTAAGAACAGTGTGGCCTTAGCCCGGCGGGATATGCCCGGCCGAGAAGGTAAACAATTCGTCTCCCAGGATGGTCTGCCGACCACCGTTAGCCAATTATTGGAAGAAATTCAATCGGCGATGTTGGAAAAAGCGGGTCGCTTCCAAGAAGGACACACCCATGAACCCTCTGATTACGAAGAATTCAAGGATGTCGTAAAGAATGGCTTCGCCCGGGTTTGGTGGGATGGCGACAATGAGGATGAGTTACGGGTAAAAGAACAAACAAAAGCTACCATTCGTTGTTTCCCGAACGAGCAACCGGGCGGTGTTGGCCAATGTATCTTCACCGGTCGCGAAGCGAAACGAATGGCACTATTTTCTCGGGCATACTAGTACTGAAGCAGACTTCCTCTAACGGATAGAAACTGTGAATATTTGCTTCAGTTTAAGTGTTCCGCATCTTTCAATTGTCCGTAAATATTTGTTGGGCGGAACGCTAGGTGATTTAAGACATGGTACCAACCGAGACGGTCTATTTTGTCCATATTAGCGATACACATATTGGCACGACAGGCGATTATCATCTCCGTGGCCATTATCCATTGTCTTGCACCAGGCGACTGGTGGCTATCATCAATGAATTGCCCCAGCGCCCTGATTTCGTCATCCACACCGGTGACGTGGTGACCGATCCAGATCCTGACGCTTACAGTTTTGCAGCAGCTAACCTGGCGGATCTGAATGTTCCCATCTACTATGTCAATGGCAACCACGATAGGGCGGACGATATTCGCAGCTATTTGCCGATGGGACCAAAAACGGACGCCGGGAGCGATCCAGAGCGGTTGGCTTACACTTTTGAGGTGAAAGGGTATCGCTTCCTGGTGCTTGATGCTAAGGGGCCCGAATCGATGGATCCCCAGGGTCTGCTGCCAGATTCACAATTAGATTTGGCGGCCGCTGAGGCTCAAGAAGATGGTCCCCCACTAGTCGTATTTGTTCATTTTCCCGTCCAACCCCTAAATTCGCTTTGGATGGATGACAACATGCTGATCATGAATGGCCAGGCCTTGCATGAAGCGCTATTGCCGGCGCGAGGAAGGCTGAGAGGCGTCTTCCATGGACATGTCCACCAATCTATGCAGACGATCCGCGACGGCATTTTATATGCCAGCGTTGCCAGCGCTTTCAGCCAATTTGGCGCCTGGCCCGACGACATCACGACCACTTATGATCTGGATCATGATCCTGGTTACGGCTTTGTCCACCTGATGCCTGATCAAACCATCGTTCACCAGCATACTTTTCTGAGGCCATAGTGGACTCCAGCAACACACCGATTTTGAACGAAGTCGCCGCTGGCTCGCAGCGCATCGTTTCTGGCGCCTGCCCTCACGATTGCCCAGATACGTGCGGCATTGTAACTACCGTGGAAAATGGCCGGGCTGTTGACATAGCCGGTGTTCCCGAACACCCCATCACCCAAGGTTGGCTTTGTGCCAAGGTGCGCCCCTACCTGGATCATGTTTACCACCCTGATCGCCTGACTCACCCGATGAGGCGGGTAGGGCCAAAAGGAAGTGGTCACTGGCAGCAAATCACCTGGGATGAAGCCCTAGATGAAATTTTAGAGCGGTGGTTGGATATCATTGACGATTTTGGGGCAGAAGCGATCTTGCCCTACAGTTACAGCGGTACCTTGGGGCTGGTTCAGAACGTTGTTACCAGCGGCCGTTTTTGGAATCGTTTGGGAGCCAGCCGGCTTCAACGATCCATTTGCGGAGCGGCCGCTGAATTTGCCGTAGAGGCGACCCTGGGTGCCCGCTGGTCCCCTGCTTATGAAGCTGTCTTGAGCAGTAAATTGGTGATCATTTGGGGACATAACCCGGTAAGTACGGCTCCTCATTTTATGCCGTTCCTGCTTAAGGCCCGACGTAATGGGGCGCAAATCGTGGTTATCGATCCCAGGCGGACGCGAACAGCTCAAAAAGCTGATTGGCACCTGGCGCCGTTACCCGGTACTGATGGCGTCTTGGCCTTAGGTTTGGCCCATATCATCGTCGAGCAGGGTCAACAAAACGAAGCCTGGTTGTTGACCCATACTGTCGGCTGGTCAAAATATAAACAACGGCTGGCCGAGTATCCGCCTGAACGCGTGGCAGCGCTTACTGGATTGCCGGCCGAGAATATCTACGGCTTGGCCCAGCTTTACGGCCAAATAAAACCCGGCCTTATCAAGATCGCCGATGGCCTTAATCGTAACTTAAATGGTGGGCAGGCGGTGCGGGCTATATGCGCCTTGCCGGCCGTAACCGGGCAATATGGACAAAAAGGAGCCGGCCTGGCCTACAGCAACAGCGGCTACCTCGCCTGGGATGATGAAGCCATCAATAAGTGGTCCCAATGCCCGCCACCAGGCCGTTGGGTCAATATGAATCGCCTGGGAGCAGCCTTGCTGGGCGAAGTTCAAGATCCACCCGTCAAGTCTTTATTTGTCTTTGCCGCCAATCCGGCCGCTTCTTCGCCCAATACGGGCAAGATCATAATGGGTCTGCAGCGTGAGGATCTTTTCACGGTGGTGCACGAGCTATTTATGACCGATACGGCCGACTATGCCGACATCGTCTTGCCGGCGACCTCCCAACTCGAACAAACGGACCTTCATAAGGCTTACGGGCATCGCTACTTAGGCTATAACCACCAGGCTATCGAGCCTCTGGCCGAGTGTAAAAGCAATTGGGAACTTATGACTTCATTGGCCCAAAAAATGGGCTTTGAAGAGCCCTGGCTGCGACAGGATGCCAATGAAGTCATCGACGAGGTCCTATCCGCCACGAGTGTTCATAACCAGGCTCTCGACGGCATCACCATAACGAAGCTGCAAAGTGAAAAGGTTGTATCGTTGAATATTCAACCGGCTGTGCCCTTCAGCGATGACTATTTTCCAACGCCCAGTGGAAAAGTTGAACTTCATTCGGCAATGATGGCCGAGGAAGGTCTGGATCCACTGCCCGGCATCAATCTTGAGGTAAATGACGATGGCAGCCTGGATCAGCTAAACGATCCCGTGGACCCGGCAGCCTCTTTAAACCTCATCAGTGGCGCGGCCCACCACTTCGTCAATAGCAGCCTGGCCAACCAGCGCGGTTTGATCATTAGGGAAGGGCAGCCATTCTTCGAAATTCATCCCGATGACGCGGCCGTGAGAGGAATAGATACCGGTGACGAAGTCATCGTCGAGAACGGCCGGGGCTGGTTACAACTCAAGGCTATCGTGACCGATGCGGTCAGGCCGGGCGTGATCGCCTCACCAAAAGGACGCTGGCAAAAGCTGAACGACGGCCGCAATGTGAATTGGACTACGTCCGAGGCCCTGGCCGATATGGCCGGGCAAAGCACATTTCATAGCAATCGTGTATGGTTGAGGCGGGTTGGAGAATACGATGTCGTCTCGTAAAGAATGGACCTTTCCAGCGGGATTTTGGACTAGGAATCTCTGGCTTCAGACTGTGCCCACTCATTTGAAATCTGGTATCATTGTGAAAATTGGATCGAAAGAGGGATTCTAACCAGAATGTTCCAAGCGCCATCCATTAACCTGTTACTTATTCTGCCCTGGCTAATCATCGTCGGTGCGGCGATGCTACTGATGTTACTTGACCTTGTCGTGCGCAGTCACAACAAAGTTTGGGTTGCCTGGGTTAGTCTCATTGCCATTACATTGGCATTCATTCAAACTGTGGGCCTTTGGGGGGTGAACCAGGGCACCTTCATACCAGTGGGTGGTATGCCCATGATCGTCGTCGACAACTATAGCCTTTTTCTGAATGCTATCTTTTTGCTGACGG
>JAHEJP010000374.1 GCA_024638855.1 Chloroflexota bacterium | reverse complement strand
GCCACTGGGCCCCAACAGGCACACAATTTCCCCGCCGCCAATGGCCATGTGGACACCATTCAATACCGGCCGCTGGTCCCTTTCTAATCTCAGATCCTCGATACGGATCGTCGGCCCCATCTCTTAACCTCCTGGGAGCGCAGCGCGCTGCGCCCCTAGGCCCGACCGTTACCATAACCAGGCCAAAACGTTGCCCATCCTATCAAAAACGCCCCGTCCCGCCATATGCCCTTCTTTCCTTGCCAGCCGGCAATCAAACTGAACCAAGGTCAGTCAGAGAACGAAGTTCTCCCAAGCTGAGCTACGCTCAGCCACTATCCCTAACACCACTATCCCTAGCCCCTTGCAATCCACCTACTTTTATTGCATTATATTCTAAGCAACCCTTAGGAGCCCGCAGAACAACTTAGCGAGGAAAGCGCAAAATGTCGAAACGACACTCTTTTTTATTTATCCTCAGCGCTAAAGGTGGTGGCGACCGGCCGCCCGTGATCGCCCTGGCTTGTGCCCTGAGAGACTGGGGAAATCGCGTCGGAGTGCTGTGCGATGAAGATAGCGCCAAGCTCATCGCTTTCACAGGCTTGCCAACAATCACCTTTCCACCGGCCCTGGATGAGAGAGGGCAAATAAGAAGCTGGATCAAGAACCTGCCGCAAGATGGCGGCGAATCCGAGGCAGAATTGCCGAATCCGATGTTTGCCTGGGCGAAGCCGCTTATCCCCTTTAGCCATGAGACGCTGGCCGAGTTCAAGCCCGATCTGATGGTGAGTTCACTTTTTGGAATCGGGCTGGCCAACAAGCTGTCAGAGAAATCCGGAATTCCCTGGTGTTTCGTTAATCCCAGCTTCTACTTTGGCGATGATGCGACCCGGGATTGGGAAGAGGATTGGTACGGGCCATACATTCCCCGCCTCGTCAGGGAGTGCTTTTTGCCTTTAGTTAAGGAGGCGGACGTTGTCCTCCATGCCACCGATCCTGAGTTTGACTTTCAACCGACGAAACTGCCCGACAAACACCACTATGTGGGCTTTCTGCTGTGGGACCCGCCGCTCGAAAAACTTACAGCCCTTGACGAACCAGGCGATCCCTGGGCCTTAATTACCTTGAGTACGATAAGGCAGGGAGATGAAGCCGTTCTAGCTAACTCTGCGCTGCAGGCCCTGGCCGACCGGCCGGTGCGGGTGTTGCTGACCCAGCCCGATGAAGATATACGTGACCAAGTGAAGGATCAACCAAAAAACGCGACCATTGCTGGTTTTGTGTCCCATTCGCCGGTGCTGGAGAAGAGCGCCATCGTCATTAACCATGCCGGTCACGGGATCGTGAGCAAAGCCATGGTCTATGGCGTGCCGATGGTCCTTTTACCCTGGCATCGCGATCAGCCCGGCGTTGCCGCCAGGGCTGAGAAACTGGGTGTCGCCCAAGTCGTTCTCCGTTCGAGCGCCAATCCTCAAGAGGTTCGTCGAGCAGTGGCAGCCTTGTTTGAAGATCCGCGGTACCGTCAGGCGGCCGACCATCATGCCCGTAGGCTGGCGTCGATTCGATTGGGGTTGCCTGCACCTTGTTGGCAGATTTTTAGGCCACGACCCCTAAGGGGCACGATGCCAACGTCTTGCGCAGACTCGCTCAGGCCGTTGGCTTGATGTTCTGATTCAGCCGGAAGAAGTTAGACGGATCGTACTTGTTCTTGAGAGTTACTAGCCGGGCGTAGGTCTCAGCCCCATAGGCCGAAGCCACCTTATCTTGCGTTTCGTCTGACATGAAGTTCACGTAGATCCCGGCCGAGTGTGGTTCAAGAGCCGACCAGAAGTTCCGCACCCAGGCGATATGCCGGTCTGGGTCTGGATCATCGGGCAGCCAACCGGCGGCAATGTTGATATCGTGCATAGCGCTCCGCCCTGGATAGGCAGTGGCGGTAGCATCCACCCGGGGCACCACGCCACCCAGTGTGAATATAGGCACCGTCGAGAGTTTCGAGGTGATATTCGAGCAATGCTCGACGACTATGTTTATTATCTCATCGGACAGCCGGGGCAGCTTTTGCGATTTCCAGTAATAATGCCAGCCGTGTAGGGCGGACGGGTCTAACAGCTGCTGGTGGGCCACATATGGCTTGGGAACAACCGAGTCGACGATTGGTTTGCGAAACTGACGTATGGGCAAAAAGGCCTTTTCGCCTTCTTCAATATCACCGGCATAACACAAAAGCACCGCTATGACCGGCTGTCCATGCAATTCTTCAGGGATCGCCAGCACCGGAGGAGCCAGCCTGAGACTGGCCACCAAACCTACCTCATCGGGCGCTTCGTCTATATAGTCGCGTAAGAACTGAAGCAATTCGGCGGCCTCCGCCATGGGGTAAACGAGCATGCCCGCCAGCACCGTCGGCCCCAATGGGTGGAGCTGGAACTCGAACGAGGTGACCACCCCGAAGTTTCCGCCGCCGCCGCGCAGCCCCCAGAATAGCTCGGTGTTTTCTTCCTCACTGGCCACCAGGAAGGCGCCGTCGGCCGTGACTACGTCACAAGAGAGCAGGCTGTCGATGGTCAGGCCGTACTTGCGCATCAGGTGGCCAATTCCGCCGCCAAGCGTCAGCCCGGCCACCCCAGTATGACTGACAACGCCGCCGGTGACCGCCAGGCCGAATCGTTGGGCTTCGTGGTCGACGGCGCGCCAAAGACAACCGCCTTCGACCCTGGCAGTGCGCTTGAAGGGGTCCGCGCGCACGGCGTCCATATTGGCCAGGTCGATCATCAAACCGCCATCTGCCAAAGCGTCTCCATTCACGGCATGCCCGCCGCCCCGAACTGATACCAGAAGGTCGTTCTCTCGGGCGAATTGAACGGCCGCCATCACATCGGCCGTCCCTGCGCAGCGGGCGATCAGGCCAGGTTGGCGGGTGATCTGCCCATTCCAAATCTTGCGGGCGGGCTTGTAACCCGCATCGCCACGAGCGAGCAACTCGCCGCGAAGGCTCGACCTGAAAGCTTCTACTGATGATTCTGCTAGGATGGTTTCGCCGCCCTCGACCGTGGTCAAACGTTTATCTGACATTTTTCCTTCCTTTTTCTGTTCTGTTCTGTCCACTATCAATATCTCTGGCAATTGTCTGATAACCTGCCAGAGGCCAAATACGATCTCTATTACTTGGAGACACCACTCTAGCGGACGCCGGTACACGGTCGCGACCACTGCTTCCTTGATCGGGTGAACCATCGCCTGCTCGAAGAACGGTATAGATGCAATGTTGCCGGCAGCAATTGGGATTCAGTTTTTGGTCGAATGTAGGGATGAGGCGGCAGCGATTTCTACCAATAGATTAAGAATAATCACATTAATAGCAGATGTCAATTAAATATTGGTATCATGTTATTCTTCGTCAATTCTGTCAACCTCTGGAAAAGGCGACATCGAACAACAAAGAACAAAAACGATTTTTCGTATTGAGTAAGGTCTTGGAAAGACAGATGACTGGTCAAGAAAACAAAGGTCTCCCTCGGTCGTTTGCTCCGCCAGGGTAGGCAAGAGGTCAAAAAAGCCCCCATTCCGTTACAAAGGTGGGGGCTCTTTATGTTCCTTATTGGTCAGTAATACTTAATTGACCGTCGATACCCAGCCACCGTCCACGCGGATATTGGCGCCGTGCACATAACTGGCCAGCGAACTGGCTAGGAAGACGACCACATTAGCCACCTCGTCCACAGAGCCCATCCTGGAAAAGCGCGCTTGCGAGCCCATCATCTTGTCAAAAGCCGCTTTGACCTCTTCGGCCGTCGCGCCCATGCCCTGTTCCAAACCCATCGCCACCATGCTTGGGGTGAGGATGGCGCCAGGGCTGACGGTGTTGATCGTCACGCCGTCATCACCCGTTCGTTGGGCCATCGTCACGGTGAGATTATTGACGGCCGCTTTGGTGGTCGAATAAACACCCATACCGGGCGAAGGGTTCACGCCGGCGGCGCTAGAGATGTTGATGATCCTCCCCCAACCACGTGCTTGCATGGCTGGCAATAGTTGTTGGATGAGCCGTACCATGGAGAGGACATTGGCATTATAACTGTCCAACCATCCTGCGGCCGGCGTCTCCATGTCATCTTGATGCGCGCCGCTGGCAGCATTGTTCACCAGGATATCGATGCCGCCTAATTCAGATTGGGCCAACTTGACGATGCGAGCGACATCTTCATCCAAGGTCACATCGCCGGCGGCGACAAGGGCCTGGCCTCCGGCCTTACGAATTTCTGAAGCGACTCGTTCGGCCTCTTGCGCACGACGGCCGTTGATGATCACCTTTGCACCTTCTTGAGCGAAGCGCTTGGCGATGCCTTCGCCAATGCCGCCGTTGCTACCTGTTACTAAAACTCGCTTATTTTCTAATTCTAAGTTCATTGATTGTGTCCATTAATGTTAATTGATTATTCGAAAGGTTTGATAACTTCTGGGAAGCAGATCACATTTGATCAAGTGGTAGGCAACTTCGCGTTTATTTAAGCGAGCTCTTAAAAGCCCGATAGCCCAGCACCATGCCAAAGGTCAGGAAGATGGCCACGACCAGGAAACAAAGCCACAGCGGGATAGTATCCACCGTTGCCATAGCTTCATTGGTGCCGAAAGTCATGATGCGCATGCCGGTGACCACATAGGTAGTGGGGTTGATCCGGGCGGCGATCTCCATCCAGGTGGGCATGGTCTGCAAAGGGTACAAGGCATTGCTGAGGAAAAGCAGCGGTAAATTGAGCATGAAGATCAACATGTGATAGCCGCCAGGGCTGTCGGTCTTGGAAGCCACGGCAATGGCGATGCCGGAGAAGCCCAGGCCATAACCGGCCACCAACAGTAAACCGCCCAGCCAACCCAGGGGATTGTCGCTGAGCTTAGCGCCGATGAGAACGCCGACGATCATGATCACGATCGCTTGCAATAAACTCTTGGTCATGGCGCTAAAGGCGTTGCCCAGCAAGATGCTCATGCGCGGGATTGGCGCTGCCAGGTACTCTT